>JAFUPO010000126.1 GCA_017481185.1 Clostridia bacterium
CAGGGGGAGATCAAGGTGCTGTGCGTTTCCATGGAGTCGCTGATGCACCGGCTGGTGCCTATGGATCTATTCCGCCGGGCCACGCTGCGGCTCATGGTGGCAGACCGCATTGAACCTACCGAGCTGGTGGAGCATCTGGTGCGCTCAGGCTATGAGCGGGTGGATATGGTGGAGGGCAAGGGTCAGTGCGCCATCCGCGGCGCCATTGTGGACGTGTATCCTCCCTCTGAAACCAATGCCCTGCGCATGGAGTTTTTTGACGATGAGGTAGACTCCATCCGCTCCTTCGACTGCATCAGCCAGCGCAGCCTGCACACGGTTAAGCAGGCGGTGCTGCCCCCGGCCTGCGAGGTGCTTTTGCCTGAGGAGGAATGGCAGGCGGCAGCCCAACGGCTTCGAGGGGCTGCGGCTCATTTGGGTGAAATGGCTGAAAAGGCTCCCAGCCTCTTTGAGGAACTGCCTCCCCTCCCGGAGGAAGAGGATGCGCTAAGCTTTGATATGACCCTTAAAGCACCCCAGGCACTGGCCCTGGAGCGCAAAAGCGGCCTGTTTAGCCAGGAGGCAGACCTGGTGGAAAAGGGGATGCCCTTTAGGCGAATTAACGCTTTTGTGTCAGTGCTTGTCCCTGAAACGGTGACAGCGCTGGATTGGCTGCCCGGCAGCGTTCTTTTCTGGGATCAACCGGATCAGTTGAAGGATCGGGCCGAAGCCCGTGCGCTAGGCTTTCAGGAGGAGCTGCTCCAGGCCATGGAGCGGGGGGATGCCGTAAAGGATCAGGCCTCCCTGCTGTTTACTTATGAAGAATTGGCAGCCAGGGCAAAAAAACAGCCCTTGGCGACCCTCTCAGAGTTTCTCAGAGGCCTGGGCGGCATGGAGCCTAAAACCCTTATCGAACTGGATGCCAAGGGCATCGCAGCTTATCAGTCACAGGTGAAGGAGCTGGCCAAGGATGTAAAAGCCTGGCGGCAGGCTGGTTATGGCATTGCCATCCTTTCCGGCGGCGTGGCCCGCGGCAAGCGCGTGCAGCAGGCCCTTTCAGAATTGGAGAGCCCGGCCACCTTTACCGAGACCCTAGGCAACAATCTAGTGGCCTCAGAAGCCATCATCCTCCCTGGCAGTATGCAAAAGGGCTTTATTTGGCCCCAGGCGAAGATGGTTCTGGTGTCTGACAGCGACGTATACGGCGCGGGCTACCGCAAGGTGCGCCAGCGCAAGCAGTCTGCCGGCGAAAAGATCGCCGCCTTTACGGATCTGAAGGTGGGCGACTATGTGGTTCATGAGGATCACGGCGTGGGCATTTACCAGGGCACGGTGCGCCTGCAAAGCGAGGGCACCTATCGGGATTATCTGTATATCCAGTATCTGGGCAGCGACAAGCTGTATGTACCTACGGAGCAGCTGGATAGGGTGCAGCGCTTTATTGGCAACCAGGATGTGCCGCCCAAATTGAACAAGCTGGGCGGCGGCGAGTGGCAGCGGCAAAAAAACAAGGTCAAGGCGGGGCTCAAAGCCATGGCCTTCGACCTGGTAAAGCTCTATGCCCAGCGATCCGCCCAGAAGGGCTATGCGTTCCATGCAGATACCCCCTGGCAGCGGCAGTTTGAGGATCAGTTCCACTATGAACTGACCCCTGACCAGCAGCGAAGCGTGCAGGAGATCACCCGGGATATGGAATCGCCTACCAATATGGATCGGCTCCTTTGCGGTGACGTGGGCTACGGCAAAACCGAGGTGGCCCTCCGTGCTGCCTTTAAAGCGGTGATGGACGGCAAGCAAGTGGCCCTCCTGGCCCCTACCACCATACTGGCCCAGCAGCATTACAACACCATTTTGCGGCGGTTTGAGGGCTTCCCGGTAACGGTGGAAATGGTCAGCCGTTTCAAATCGCCCAAGGAGGTCAAGGAGGCCATTACCCGCACCAGCCTGGGTGAGATCGATATTTTGGTGGGTACCCATCGCCTTTTGAACAAGGATGTGAAGTTTAAGGATCTGGGCCTGCTCATTGTGGACGAGGAGCAGCGCTTTGGCGTTCAGCATAAGGAAACCATCAAGAATCTGAGAAAAAATGTGGACGTGCTGACCCTTTCAGCGACCCCCATTCCCCGTACGCTGCATATGTCCATGGTGGGCATCCGGGATATGAGCGTTTTGGAAACGCCGCCGGAGGAGCGGTACCCGGTGCAGACCTACGTGCTGGAATACTCCGATTCTCTGGTCAGAGATGCCATTCTCCGGGAA
>JAFUPO010000127.1 GCA_017481185.1 Clostridia bacterium
AGGAAGCGGCGTTGGATGCCACCTACGACGACCTGGAAGCAGATCTTCTTCGCAAAATCGAAGGCCTTGAAAAGCAGATCCAGATGCTGTCCGACAAGCGCAACACCATCATTCAGGTGAACCGGACAGCAAAAACCGCCATCGACGTATTCAAGGATATCCTTGAAAAAGAAAAGCTGGATCGCACCGATCTGGAGCTTATTATCCAGCGCATCCATGTGTATGAGGATCACCTCGAAATCCAGCTTCAAGCCGACATCGACACCCTCATCCGCACGGAAGCCATGGAGGACACCGTAAATTTTAATCAGGGCATCGAAAATTTGAACTGCCGTATTGTCCAGACGGCCAGGAATCAGAAGGACAAAGTTTTCGATGTCCATGTTATCAGTGACGGCGACCCGCTGGAAATCTACACCGACCGGGATGGCGAGGTCATCCTGAAGAAGTATTCGCCTATTGGGGAGATGTCTTCCTTCGCGAAAGATTATACGGAATCTCTTTTTCGTTCCCTGGGGCATATTGCCTGCATTGTGGACCGGGATCAGGTGGTGGCGGCCAGCGGCGTGACCAAGAAGGAAATGCTGGACAAGCCCATCTCACACGATCTGGAGACCGCTATCGCCAACCGGCAGACCATTGCCTTGAATCGCAACCTGGGGGGCAAGATGGTTGCTGTGACCTCTGATGAGGACGTCAGCGGCTACACGGCCCAGGTGCTCAGCCCCATCATTGCAGATGGAGAGGCCATTGGCGCGGTGCTGCTTTTGAGCCGCGAGCAGGGCGCCCGCATGGGCGATACAGAATTGAAGGTGGCGGAAACCGCCGCAGGCATTGTAGGACGGCAGATGGAGCAATAAAAAAAGCGGCGCAAAGCCGCTTTTTTGCTTTTAACCCTTTACGCTGCCGGAGGTCAGCCCCTGCACAAAGAAGCGCTGGCAGGTGATGAATACCAGCACCACAGGGAGCAGGGTCAAAACGGACATGGCAAACACATACCCCCATTGGGTAAACTGGTGCTGGCCGAAGAAGCCAGCGATGGCAATGGGCAGCGTTCGCAGCTGGTTATCGTTAATGACGGTGTTGGCCCAGGGGTATTCCTCCCAGGCGGTGAGAAAGTTGAAGATGCTCACCGAGGCGATGGCCGGGGCGGCCAGGGGCAGGGCGATGCGGGTGTACACGGTCATCACTCTGGCGCCATCGATGTAGGTGGCTTCGGTGATCTCTTCGGGGATGCCTTCCATGAAGCCCTTGATCATAAAGGTGGAAAAGGGGATGACCCAGGCCACATAAAAGGGAATCAAGCCCCAGAGCTTGTTCACCAAATTCAGATGGGTGGCCAGCTCAAACTGAGGCACGATCATGGTGGTGCCAGGGATGATCATGGTCAGGATGATAAAGCCGAAAAGCAGCTTCTTGCCTTTGAAGCGAAACTTGCCCATCACAAAGGCCATGGCGGAGGACACCACCGCAGCCAGAGCAACCGAGGAGAGGGAAACGAACGCCGAGTTCATAAAGTTCAGGTAGAACTTGCTTTGAGAAAGAATGTACTGATAATTTTCAAGGGTCAGCGCCTCCCACTTGGGAAAGAACCGGGGCGGATACTCGTACAGCGCCCCGTTGGGCCGCAGGGAGGTGGAGATCATATAGATCATGGGCAGGGTGCAGATCACCGTGCCAAGGGCCAAAGCCAGATACCTGAAAAGCTTTGCGCGCAGATCGCGCTGTGATTGTTTTTTCATAAGCGCCTCCTACGCATCCTTGTTTTTCATGGCCTTGAACTGCAAAATCGCCAGCAGGCCCAGGCACAGCGCCATCACAAAGGACAGGGCAGCCGCATAGCCAAACTTACCGGTTGAGAAAGCTTTGTAATACATCCAGGTGAGCAGGGTATCCGTCTGATGGGCAGGCTTGCCGCCGGTGATCATTTTAATGGAAGTAAACACATTAAAACCGCCAATGGTGAGCATGATCAGCGCAAACAGGATGGTACCTTTGATGGAGGGCAGGGTAACGCTCACAAACTTTTTCCAGGGGCCGCAGCCGTCGATCTCCGCCGCCTCGTACAAGTCCTGAGGCACCTGCTGCAAAGCGGCCAGGAACACCACCATATTCCAGCCCACGCCTTTCCAGATGCCCAGGATCATGGCCACGGTCAGGCCGCTCCAGCGAGTATCCAGCCAGCGCACATTAGCCGGCGTCACCTGAATGATGCGGGTAAGGAAATAGTTGAGCAGCCCTTCGGTATTAAAAATATAGCGAAACACCAGCGAGGCGATTACCCAGGAGGTAATGACCGGCAGATAGTTAATGACGCGGAAAGTAACGCTCAGGCGTTTGACGCCATTGATGAGCACAGCTGTGAACAAACCCAGAATCATCTGGCCCGGAACGGTGACAAAGGTGTAGACGATGCTGTTGACAAAAACCGTCCAAAACACATCGTCAGAAAAAACAGCCTGGTAATTGGCAAGGCCGGTAAAGGGCTGATCCAGCATGGTGGCAAAGCTCCAATCGCAGAATCTCATCCACAAGAGCCGAAAAATGGGATATACGGTGAACATGCCGAAGATGAGCAGCCCCGGCATGATAAGCAGCAACAGCTGCAAACGGTTCATGCGGGATTTGAGTACCAAGGTGGATCGCCTCCTAAAAAAAGGCGGCGGGGCGGGCGCGCCCGCCCCGCCGAAGTGGTTGACTTTCCCAAGGGGGTCAGGTAAGATAGTTACTTGAGCAACGCATCAAACTTGACGGCCAATTCATCCATGGCTTCCTGGGCGGTCTTTTCACCGTTGACCACTGCGGTCATGGCCATGGTCAGCTCATTATCCATTTCGGTCCAGGCCGCCACAGTGGGCCGGGCCTTGGCCGTCTGGATGGCCTCAATGAAGGGCGCATAAGAAGCGTTCTTCACGGTGTCGCTTTCCAGCGCCGCCTTGTTCACGGGGATCTGGCCGCACTTGGCCATTTCGGTCTGCGCAAATTCACCGGTCATGAACTGGATGAACTTCCAGGCAGCTTCCTTATTGGCATTGGTGAACATGGCAATGTCTTCGCCGCCCAGAACGGAAATGCTGCCGCCCGGGCCTGCGGGCATGGACGCGGTGCCGTAAGCCACATCAGGATAAGCGCCTTCCAGTTCGGCGGTCTTCCAGGGGCCTTCCAGCATCATGGCATAGCGGCCGGTGCCGAAGCCGTCGGTCATGGGGATATCGCCGCTATTGAAGCCGGTGAGGGCGTTTTCCTTTACCAGCTGGGCAAAGGTCTCCACAGCCTTCACGGTGGCTTCGGAGTTCACATAGCCGGTAGCCACGGTCTGCTCCTCATTGGTCAGGCTGCCGCCAAAGGTCCAGATGAAGGGGCAGATGTTCCAGCCGGACAGGGCGGGTTCATTCCAGCCCCACACCTGCTGCCCGTTGGTGTTGGTGCCGGAAAGGGCGCGCACAGCTGCCACCCACTCGTCGGTGGTGGTGGGCACCTTCACGCCGGCAGCTTCCAGCATGGCCACGTTGTAGAACAGGATCTTGCTGTTGGTGTTCAGGGGCAGGGCATAGGTGCCGCCGCCGATCTTGGCAGTGGACAGTGCGCTTTCCAGCAGCTTTGCGGATACTTCATTGAAGTCAGCCATTTCCTGATCCAGAGCCACCAGCACGCCCATCTGCTGGAACTCAGGCAGCCAGGCAATATCGCAGCGGGCCACATCGGGCAGCATCTTGGTTGAGGTGCTGACAAGGATCTTGTCATGCAGTTCAGCCCATTCATGGGAAACGGCGTTAACCTTGATCCCGGGGTTCTCGCTCTCAAACTTGGGAATGAGCACGTTCATCAGCGTCTCATTTTCAGCCGACTGCGCACTGTAGTGGTGCCAGAAGTTGAGGGTCACAGGGGTTTCTGACGATTCTGCCAGGGCCGGTAAAGCCGCCAAGCAAAGCACCGCGCTGAGCAGGATCGCCAGAATTTTTTCATGGTCTTCATGGGGTATCCTCCTTTTTAAGATTGATGATCTTAACGGCTCGGGCCGGAACTGTTACGCTTCCCTCCGCCTGAGCCGCGAAGTCCTGAGGGGTATCGCCGGTATTGAACACAGCGATCACTTTTTCTGTATTCAAAGCTCTTTCAAAAGCAAAGAGCTTTTTTTGTTTATCCGCGCACCTTATGCGCAGGCTGCCTTCACAAACAGCGGGATGCTCGTGCCGAAACCGAATGAGATCCTCCGTCCATTGGCGCAGCTCCTCATCCATCCGCTCCCAGGCCATGCCTGCCCGGCAGTCGGGGTCGTTTTCCCCTTCCATGCCGATCTCCTCGCCGTAGTACACCGCCGGGCTGCCGGGGAAAAGCATCTGGAAGGCCACCGCCAGCTTCAATCGCCATTTTTCTCCTCCTGCCAGGGTCAAAAACCGGGGCGTATCATGGGAGGACAGGCAATTGTACATCCCATGAAGGATCTCGTCAGGGTACTTCATGCGCATCCGTTCCAGCCGGTGAAGAAGCGCTTCCTCGTCGATCATGCCTCGGGCGAAGTAGTCCACCATGGCATCCCTGAACAGATAGTTCATCGCCGTGTGGCACTGGTCGTTGCCCAACAGCATCCGGGAGGCGTCTGACCAGGTTTCGCCCAGCAGAAGCGCCTGGGGGTATTCTCGGCAAAGCTCCCTGCGCAGATACTGCAAGCAGTCGGTGTCCAGCTCGTCTGCCACATCCAGCCGCCAGCCATCGATGCCAGTGCGCTGAATCCAGTAGCGCATTACGGAAAGGATAAACTTTTGAACCTGGATATCCCCAGTGTTCAGCCGGGGCATATAGGGATAATCGCCCACGCACTCATAGCAGCTTTCGTGGATCTCGATGGGAAATTTCTTAGGATGGAACCAGTGAACATAGGCTGATTCTTCACCCTTCTCCACCAGGTCTCGAAAGGGAGCAAAGTGTATGCCGCAGTGATTGAATACGCCATCCAACACAACGCGGATGCCCCGCTCATGGGCCTGGCTGACCAGCCTCTTTAAATCCTCTTCGCTGCCAAAGTCCGGATCGATCCTGAAATAATCGGTGGTGGCGTATTTGTGATTGAAGTCAGCCTCAAAGATCGGATTCAGGTAGAGGCAGTCAACGCCCAGCTTTTGCAGGTAGCCCAGCTTTTGCAGGATGCCCGGCAGATCGCCGCCCAGATAGTTTTCACGGGTGGGGAGCGCATCCCATTTCTCTAGGGGATGAGATTTGGGCAACCCCTCGCTCCGGAAAAACCGTTCGGGAAAGATCTGATAATACACAGCGCCCCGGGCCCAGGCAGGGGGCGCAATGACGTCCGCCCCATTGGCCTGCAAAAGCTCAAAGTATCCTGCGGTGGGTTCCCCCACGGTGAGGCCATATTCCGAATAACAGGCCTGGCAGCCATCCCGGCCGGCGAGGCGAAAGAAGTATTTGATGTAATGCACTTCCTCCGCAAAGGCTATTTCAGCGACCCATTCCTCGCTCTGCCCATCCCGGGCCCGGGGCTGCATCGCCGCCTCAAAGCGTTTTTCCGGCTCGGACCTTTTCCAGTAGATGATGCGGCAGCAGGCCAAATCATCGCAGGCCGCAAGAAGGCGAAAACGCATTTTGCATCGTGCAAGCGGTTGCCTAAATGGCAAAAAAGATTCATGGCGTATAGCGCCAATGTTCATAATCTTCACATCCTATGACTTGATTCGCGCTCGATCAGTGTGGTGCCCAAAAGCACCTGCTGACAGGGCGTTTGATGATCGATATGCTGGAACAAGAGCCTGGCGGCCTGCTCGCCCAGAAGGGCGGTATCCACATCCACCGAGCTCAGGGGCGGATCGGTAAACTCCGCCAGAGGATAATTATCAAAAGTGACCACGCTTACCTGCCCGGGCACGGAAAGCCCCACCTCGCGGCAGGCCCGAAGCAGGCCAAAGGCTGTCATATTATCGTTGCACAAAAAGGCGTCAGGCCGGTTTTCGCCCTTAAGCACTTCAAGGGCGATTCGCTGGGCTCCTTCCACCGTACCATCGGTGGGAAAGATCAAAGCTTCCTGCTTTTCAATGGCTTTTTCATAGCCCTTAACCCGGCGCTTGGAAAAACCGGTACGGCCTTCGCCCCCCAGATACGCCACGCGGCGGCATCCCTTTTCCGTCAAATGGCGCACGGACATTTCAGCGCCTTGGGTATTGTTCACATCCACCCAGTTCAAATCGTGATGGGCAGCCTCCGGCTGGCCCAGCACCACACAGGGAAAGGACTGAATCTTTTTCATAAGCGAGGGCTTCACCGTTGAAGGGGGCAGAATCAACCCATCCACCTTGCGCTCCAGCATCAGTTTTTCAATGCTGTTCATGCCTCCGGCCCGCTTGGCGCCGTTGGCCAGAATCACATGATAGCCCCTCTCCTGGGCGACTTTTTCAATAGCGAACAGGCTGCGGTTGAAAAACACGTTGCTGAATGCCTCTGCATCCTGAGCGTCCACCACCACGCCGATGGCGCCGCTCTGACCGTTGGCCAGGCTGCGGGCCAGGCTGTTGGGATGATAATCCAATTGGCGCATCGCTGCATAAATTTTTTCCCTGGTTTCTTCCATTACGCTGGCTTTGCCGTTGATCACACGGCTTACCGTGGAAGAATTTACCCCTGCCAGTTTGGCAACGTCGTGGATGGTCGAGGCCATGAGAGCCCTCCTATGTAAACGCTTTATGCAATCGGTTGCTTTCTGGTTTCATTGTATCAAAGAGTGCCTGCAAGTGTCAATAGGCCTGATGAAAAAAGCTGCTGTGCCCCCAATCAAAACGGACACCCCCTCAAAGGGGTGTCCGCCAGCGTGTCGAAAAAGTGGCTTACGCCACTTTTTCGAGGATGCTAAGGAATGTTTAGCTCCATAAAATTTCATTTTATTACGCTAAACGCCCCGCCCGACCGGCAAAGCCGGTCGATACGATTTAAAAATGAAGGGGCAACGCCCCTTCATTGCATCCCTGGTATTTTTCCGTTACTTTATCGACAGTCTGA
>JAFUPO010000002.1 GCA_017481185.1 Clostridia bacterium
CTGGAGACGAGTACAAAGTTATCGCCTGATTTGCTAACAGACCACAATTCATTCTTGCTGGAGTTAATACTCATGCCCATCAAGCTTTCCAGCTCAGCAAAAACGTTGCAGGTTACCGTCAGGGAAACATTCTGCCAAATGCCCTTTGAATTCTTGGCCTGCACTGTTAGGTAAAAATCAAGCATTGTATACAGGCGGCTGGGCGAAGCGTATTTGGGCGTATGCGGAACGATATTGGTGATTTTAAGCACCGTCGCGCCAGAGGATTGGTAGCCCATGGCCGACAGCTTGGACTGGGCCTTATTGGTCAGCAGATTCTTCAGCCCTTTATGCTGGCTGGCATTTGAAAAACTGCCATAAACCGTAAGGGAACGTTTCTGAGCTGCACTGGCCTGTAGATCAAAGGGGTCATCCTTTACCTTGAGATAGGAATACTGGCTTGAGGAACCCCAAGCATTGGCCGCTGACTCCGTTTGGCCGCCGTTGGAGGCTGTATAATAGGTGCTGGTAAGGCCGGAACCGTTCATGACCACAATGCCTTTCGTTGCATCCACCGCCGCCTTGCAGTTGGCATTGCCGGTGGGAGTACCCCGATAGACCTGGTCATTGGTTGTATCCACCACATCATATAGGCTTGAACTACGGCGGTTCATCTTATCCAGGGTATAGGTGCGCGCCGCAACAGCCTGCGCTTTAAGGGCTTCGATGTGCGCGCTGTTTCCCATTTCATAGGGCAGCACACCGTACAAATACGTTTCAATGTAAATGCTTGCAATCGTATAAAGCTTGTATCCGCTTCCATTCTTTTCCACCTTAAATTTCAAATCCCCCGGATATGGATTGGAGGGATTTTTGCTCTGGGCGATCAGAAGGCCACTGGCGGAGCTGGTTGAATGACGCGTCAGTGTAAAGGTAGAGCCCATATCTTTTGTAACGCCATTGCGAGTCAGCGTTAATTTGCCGGTTGATGAAGAAAAGTTCACGCGCACTTTGTCTCCGCCAGTTAATGGTGCAGACGTATCACCGCCGATGGTGTAACTCCCCTGAACGGTAATATCCAACGCGCTGGGATTGCCCAAGGAGGACAAAAAGACGCGAACCATGCCGTTACGGGCAGAGGAAGCACGGCTCAAAGGTGCTGAAACCACCTGTGCTTCCGCCAAGACTCCCCAAGGAAGCAGGCAGACAAGCAGAGCCATCGCAACCAGCCTTATGACAGCCTGATGGTTTTCTTTCATCACTTGCGCCTCCTTCCTTTGTGTCACAAAACGTCACACTTTTGTAACTTCTCGTATTGTATCATAGGGAACTTTCACTTGTCTAGTCAAAGGATGTAAATTAAGCGCTGATAACGCTGTTATTATTTACCTTTGATATGAAATGGATTATAATAAGGTGCGCCGATATTTTTTACATCATTTCTGGCGTTAGGTGGCAATTGGTCCGGCTTCGTGATATAATAGCCAAAGGCGTTGAAAGGAGATTTTCTGCATGACAACATTTCAAGCGGTCATACTTGGTTTAGTTCAAGGCCTTGCCGAGTTTCTGCCCATTTCCTCCAGCGGTCACCTGATCCTAACGCGCGCATTTATGGGGATCTCTGATGCGGCGGCCAACTCAGGCGCTTACTTAATGCTGGATATTCTGCTACACGCTGGTACGCTGGTAGCAGTCATCGTCGTTTTTTGGAAGGATTGGTGGGCGATTCTTAAAAATCCCTTCCGCTCCAAAACGCTGCTCCTGCTTTTTATCGCTTCCTTGCCTGCGCTGGTTGTGGCCCTGTTGCTGGATGACCTGGTTGAAAGCTTTTTTACCGGCTGGTTCCTTGGCATCTCCTTCCTGGTAACCGCGCTGTTTATGCTCATTGCAGAGATTTGCAGCCGTAAAATGCAGCACCGGGCCAAGCGGCAAGTTGGCTTCAAGCACGCCATCACCATGGGCGTCATGCAGGCCATTGCCTTGCTGCCAGGCGTTAGCCGTAGCGGCTCCACGCTGTTGGGCGGTGTGGCCACCGGCCTGAACCGCAAGCACGCTGCCAAGTTTGCTTTTATGATGAGCGCTCCTGCCATTGTTGGCAGCCTGCTCATTGAAGGATATGGCGCCTACAAGAATGATCTATTTAGCTCCATGGAGTTGATCCCGACGGTGGTGGGTATGATCGTAGCAGCCGTCAGCGGCTATCTTGCAATTCGGTTCATGTTGAAATTGATTTCTAGAATCTCCTTGAACTGGTTTGCCCTATATGTTGCGATCGTCGGTATCATTGTTTTGCTTTTGCAAATGAGCGGTTTCTCAGGGCTGCCCGCATTTGAGCTTCCTGCGGTCGCTGCCATTGGTTAAATAAGCCAAAAGGCGTTCTGCCCATACTTGGGTAGAACGCCTTTTATTTGTCTCATTTTCTGCTGGTATCGCCGTCGATACAGCGATAGTAGACTTTGTCGCCTTCCAGTTCAACACCATCGCGAGCAAAAAGCTCGTCGATCGTAGCAAAAATGTAGCCTTGATTTTTTAGGTAGGTAATTACTTTATCAGCTGTGTCTTGAGTCTTCTCCTTGATGTCGTGGAAAAGAATGATGTCGCCGTCAGAAACTTGCTTTTTGACGGTGCTAAGAATCGCGTTAGGCGATCTGCCGCGCCAGTCATAGGTATCCAAAGACCATTGAATATAGGGCCAGCCAACCTCTGCTTTAACCATTCGGGGATAGAGCCCGTAAGGAACGCGGTCATATCGCGACGGGATGCCTATCGCTTCTAACAATGCTTTGTCAAACTTGGTGCGATGAGCGCGAATGTTGGAGTAGCTTCTATTTGAGATATTCACATGAGTGAAGTTGTGCGCACCGATGGCATGGCCTTCATCATGCTCTCTGCGCACCAGATCAACATACTTTTCGATGCGATTGCCAATCACAAAGAAGGTAGCACGGGCTCCGTGCTGACGCAGTTTGTTCAACAGCTGAGAAGTAGGCGTTCTTGAGGGGCCATCATCGTAGGTCAGAGCAACAAACTTAAAATGGCTGTTATCCGTCTGAAGCTGCCCCTCATCGGTCATCATATCCCAAATTTCAGGATACATGATGGTCACTTCCAACAGGGTATGGTGCTCCGGGTAAACCAGTTCAGCTGGATAATGAAGCACCATAGACATCGCATGAAGGGTGAACTCAGCTTCCTTGACTGCATCGGGATCCAACCAGGCATCAAGCTGTTCTTGATCCGGCGTCTCCTCTGGCCAATAAGCCGTAATCTGACTCTCGATCTGCTCGGCCAGATAGTTCCAGGCCTCGCTATCCTCATCAAAAATATCTGTTAGATAAATCTGTTCTCCCGTCAGCATATCATAGGTGCGGGAGGTAAGCTCATGCGAGGTTAATTCACGGTGGTACGTTGTGCGAGCAGTGACCAAAAAGCTCATCCAGCTCTGACCAGTCCAGCTATAGCGGATTTCAGAATCCAGACGGGAGTTCTTTGACGTGTTGTTTGCAGCCTTGGGAAGCTCAGGGCCCAGACGCTGGGCATAGTCCTGAACAAGGCCATTAAGCTCGTCATCCACCTCGGGAAGCGCCGTTGTAATCTTCCAGGTGCGTACAATGCTTTTATTATCCTGCTTTACATCGGTCAACTTGAGTTCAGCCCGCTGATGATCAGGCACACCGTCAGCCTGAGCCAGCAAAGGCACTAGGCAGAGACAAAGAAACAGAAGCAGCCATTTCCTTTTCATTTGCTCATCCTCCTTCAACACACCTTAACGCACAAGATTCTGCGTAGTTGACCAGCCCTTGTCAATACAGGTTTGATGGCTGGTTGCTTAGGGGCCGATAGCGGCCACCTGAGAAGCA
>JAFUPO010000128.1 GCA_017481185.1 Clostridia bacterium
CCCTACATCGCGTCGTAGGGGCGGATCCTGTATCCGCCCGCCAGGCTGCGCCTGGAGGCAGTGCCCGATGGAGCGAATACCCTTTGCATAGTTCCCTCCGGGTGGAGATAAGAAACAAAAACTCTTCACTCTTAGTTCTTCACTCTAAACTTCCGCCGCAGGCGGGGGCCCCCCTACACCGTATCGTAGGGGCGGCTGAGCCGCCTTTCAGTGCCCGAAGGGGCAAACGCCTTTTCCATGGTTGCTTCCGGGTGGAGATAAGAAACTAAAAGCTCTTCACTCTTAGTTCTTAACTTCCGCCACCCCGCATATCCTGACCAGGAGGGGAGGTTTCCCATGACCATCAGCCTGTGTATGATCGTGAAAAACGAGGAGGAGACCCTGGCCCGCTGCCTCGACAGCGTTCAGGGCATTGCTGACGAGATCATCATCACCGATACCGGCTCCACCGACCGCACCCTTGAGATCGCCTATCAGTATACGGAGCGGGTGTTCACCTTCCCTTGGGTGAATGACTTTTCTGCCGCTCGCAACGCGGGGCTTAACCAGGCTTCTATGGACTTCATCCTCTGGCTGGACGCCGACGATGTGATCCCGCCCGCCTCCCGCACGGCGCTTATGGCCCTTAAAAAGGGCCTGACCCCGGATGTGTCCGTGGTGATGCTGCCCTATCATGTGGCCTTTGATGAATCCGGCGCGCCCACCCTGACCTATTACCGGGAGCGGCTCATCCGCAATCATCAGGGGTTCTTTTTTCAGGGAGCGGTTCACGAGGCAATTACCCCCAAGGGGCATATTATTTGGCGGAACATTCCCATTGAGCATCGCAAGCTCCATCCCTCTGCCCCTGGTCGAAACCTAGCCATCCTCCAGGCCCGCCGGGCCGCAGGGCTGCCTTTTGATCCCCGGCAGCAGTATTACTATGGGCGGGAGCTTTTCGATCACGGCCGCTACGAGGAGGCCGCTCAGGCCCTGGCTGCCTTTCTGGACGAGGGCAAGGGCTGGGTGGAAAACAACATTGAGGCCTGCTATCTCCTTTCCCAGTGTTATACCTGTCTATGTGAGGATCAGCCCGCCCTGGAGGCCCTGTTTCAGAGCTTTGCTCACGGGCTGCCCCGGCCTGAGGGGCTGTGCCGCATAGGCGAGTGGTTTTTGAACCGCGCGCGGTATCAGGAGGCTATTTACTGGTATCAGCAGGCCCTGGCCTGCCCCCTGCCTGACGGCGCGGGCTTCACCCAGCCGGAATTTGAAGGCTATATCCCCTGCTTGCAATTGTGCGTATGCTACGACCGCCTGGGCCAGTATGAATTGGCAGCCGAATACAACCGCCGAGCCGGTGAATATCGCCCTGCCTCCCAGGCCTATCTTCAAAACAAAGCCTACTTTGAAGCCCGGCTGGAAGGAGGCGCCCATGAGCCTGTGTGAAATGCGCCAGAAGGATGTGGTCAATACCCGGGATGGCCGCCGCCTGGGCAAGGTGATGGACATTGAATTCTGCGAATGTTCCGGCACGGTCACGGCCCTGGTGGTGCCGGGAGAGTTTAACCTGCTTCACTCCCTGCGGGGGGAGAAGTGCGGTATCGTAATCCCCTGGGACCGCATCTGCAAAATCGGCGACGATGTGATCCTGGTGGACGTGGAAGGATTATGCTGATTTTTTCCTTTACCTTCCTGGCAGAATAGGCTATAATACAAGTTGATTTTACGGGCGTTGCCCGGCTTACAAAGGATGCGGTACAGCCATGAAATGCCAATACTGCGGCTGCCTGGACAGCAAGGTTATCGATTCCCGCCCCACTGAGGAGGGGCTGAGCATTCGCCGCCGCCGGGAGTGCGTTCAGTGCGGCAAGCGCTTCACCACCTATGAAAAGATCGAGGCGGTGCCTCTCCTAGTCGTCAAGAAGGATGGCCGCCGGGAGCCCTTCGACAGCCAGAAGATCCGGGCCAGCATCCTGCACGCCTGCGAAAAGCGCTCTGTATCTCTTTCCGAGATTGACGCTATGGTTTCCCGCATTGAACGGGATGCCTACAACGGCATGGAGCAGGAGGTCACCACCCGCCGCATTGGCGAGATGGTGATGGAGGAATTAAAATCCCGTGACCAGGTGGCCTATGTGCGCTTCGCCTCGGTGTACCGCCAGTTCACTGACATCTCCAGCTTTATGGACGAGCTCACCAAGCTCATCGGCGAGCAGAAGAAATAATATATTCTTTGCAAGAACCCTTTCCTTTTGCAAAAGGAAAGGGTTCTCGCGCTCTCCGAAAGGAAAACCGTTTCAATTAAACCTTTGAATTTCGAAAAAATTGCCATATATGCACCCTTGGGGTGCTTTTTTGCGTCTTATTGGGTGAAAGGAGGTGAGCGGATGGACTTTGCACAGGTACCATGCAAGGCCGACGAAGAAGAAATGCTGCGCCTGACGGCGCTGTACGGCAGCTCCATCAAGCGCACCTGTTATCTGATTTTAAAGGACCGGGCCCTGTGCGAGGATGCAGCCCAGGAAACCTTTGTGAAGGCCTGGAAGCATCTGAGCGACCTCAAATCTGTACAGAATGAAAAGGCCTGGCTGATGCGCATTGCCATGAACACCTGCCGGGATATGCTCAGGGGCAGCTGGTTCCGCTTTCTGGACCGCCGCGTCACCCCGGAGGATCTGCCTCTGGCTGCTGCCGAAAGCGAGGCCCATCCACTCCTGGCTGAGGCCGTTATGGCCCTTTCCCCTCGCTACCGTCAGGTGGTGGTGCTCTATTACTATCAGGGCCTGAACACGCAGGAAATGGCTGAGGCCCTGAGCCTGTCCGTCAATACGGTGAAATCTCGGCTGGCCAGGGCTCGCAAGCTTTTGAAAGATCAACTGGAAGGAGGCTGGAACCATGAATAGCGACTTTCGCAGCACCTTAGACCGCCAGCTTTCCTCCCTGGAATGGACGGCCCAGGATACCTATCATGTTCTTGGGCGCATGAGAGGAGAACGACCTGTGAAACGCAGATTTTCCGCCGGCCTGGTGCTGGCGCTAATCCTGATCCTGTTCACCGTTACCGCTGTGGCGGTGGGCGCGGTGATCAGCCAATTCTACACCCAGATAGCCCGGATGGACGGGCGGGGCCAATTGGAGCAATGGGCCTTCAGCGACAAGCTGATCTTTGTTACCGCCATGAAGGAAGCTGAACTGGCAGTGGATGAAACCGATTGGGCCATCCTGACCAACGAAGCCCTGCCCGAAACCCAGCGAAACGCCGCTGCCGACCGGATCGTTTACGCCCGCTACGGCAAGCTCCAGGAGGAGGAAAACGCCCTGCGGCCCTATCCCAAGGAAACGGTGCTGGGGCTTGCCCCCGAACCGGTGGTCATCTTCCGGGAGCGGTATCTTAGTGAACATCCCGGCACGGATATGACCGACCAGGCTTACCGCGACGCCCTGGGCTACTGGCTGCGGGATGAATACTATCCCCAGATGCTTGCCGCCCTGCCCAGCGCCACTCCCGAGCCTCGCAAAACCGAAACCTCTGCGCTTACAGAAAGCGAGGTCATTCAGGCCCTGCAAAGCGACATGACCGAGGTTTGGGGCTGGCCCTGGGAAACGATGCAAAAGGGCCGCTACGCTGCCAGCTATGATGCCGAAAAGGATCTGTGGTTTGTGCAGGGCGATCTATCAGCAGCGGACGCAGCCTCTGTGGATGAGGAGGCCCTGACCCATGAGCGCATCCGCCAAACCGAAACCGGTTGGCAGCTCTTTGGCTACTATGCCCTGACCACCGACGGCAGCTGGTGCCGGGCTTCCTCCCCTGAGGAATGTGTTGCCCTGAGGGAGGAGCGGAACCGAATCATCGCTCTGCACACCATTTATTATGATGAGGCCGAAGCCCTGGCCATCGAAAAGGTCAAGGAGCGCTATGGTCTTACCGATGGAGATATAAAGCGCTACTTTATCCGCGAAGGGGAAACCTATCAGCGGGAGGACTGTGTGCGGGTTTCCATCATCTTTGGCCTTCACAACAACTGGGGCAACGAATGGGATTACGCTGCCATTGTGAACCTGACCACCGCTCAAGTGGATGATGTGTTCACCCCTGATGATCTCATGGGCCGCCTGCCCCGTCTGGCCCAAAGCTACATGAGCCTCTCCTATGAGGATCGGCTGGCGCATATCCGCTGGTATCTGGCTACCTACCATCCTCAATATGAGTTTGAGCGCTGGCCCATCGAGGAGCAGGCCTATGTGTGCCAATTGTTCATGCCCGTCTACGAACAGGAAAAGGCTGTGATGCCCAAGGAGCAGATCCTTCTGGATAACTTCTGCCGCCGCAACTATACCCTGCCCAACGAGGATGAACTGACCCAGCAGGAAGCCGCCGCTATCGCCCGTCAGACAGCTATGGAAGCCATCAACGCCGCTTATGAGGCGGAAGGTAGCAGCCGAAGGCATTCCCTGAAGGACATGGAAGCCTGGGAGCCCCAATGCACCTTTGCCCGCGAAGAGGGCGAGCATGGCGTTTGGCGCTTCTGGCTCACCAACAACGATATCCCCGGCACGGACATTCGCGGCTGGTTCGTGTGGGTGGATGCTGTAACCGGCCAGATCCTTTTAAGCAGCGAGCGCTGCACAAACGTAGACGAGGCATTGTAATCATATTTTGTGAGAGAGGGTCTTTCTTTTTTCAAAAGAAAGACCCTCTTTCGCGCTCTCATTCAAAGAAAGCCATATCATTTTACATCATTTAAAGATAAGTTTATGTCGAAAGTATTGCATAAATTGATATTTTGTTGTAATATATTATGGCAATAACTTTGCACATTTATTGTTTTATTTGTAATATTCGTAACAAAAGGAGAATCGCAATGAACAAGCAGCGTATGGGCCGCATTTTTATCCTAGCCATTGTGCTGGCGGCGCTGGCCTCCTCCGCTTTAGCTGCCACCTATACCACCCTGCGCTACGGCAACTCCGGCAACAGCGTTTTGAAAATGCAGAGCGCCTTGGTGGATCTAGGCTACAATACCGGCGGCGTGGATGGCAAGTTCGGCCCCACTACCGAGAAGGCCGTGAAGCAGTTTCAGCGGGATTATGGGCTTAAAGCAGACGGCCTGGCGGGCAGCCAGACCCTGACGCTGCTTTACCAGAAGGCTGACGGCAGCAGCTCTTCTTCCTCCTCGTCTTCTTCTTCATCATCTTCCTCCAGCGGCTCCGGCTACTTTGGCGGCAATTATGCCACCCTGAAGTATAGATCCAAGGGCAGCCGGGTCACCCTTTTGCAGAATGTGCTGAACTCCCTGGGCTATTCCTGCGGCAGCGCAGACGGCAGCTTTGGCGCAGCCACTCAAAAGGCAGTTGTTTCTTTTCAAAAGTCTTACGGCCTCAGCGCTGACGGCAAGGCCGGTACCCAGACCCTGAAAAAGATGGAAGCCCTGCTTGCCTCCGGCAGCACCGGCTCCAGCTCCGGCTCCAGTTCAAGCTCCGGTTCCACTTCCGGCAGCACTACGGTTTCCATCCCTACCCGCACGCTGCGCAAGGGCAGCAAGGGTACTGATGTAAAGACCGTGCAGACCCGTCTGAAGGAGCTGGGCTACTACACTAGCAGCCTGGATGGCAGCTACGGCAGCGGCACCGTGTCAGCCGTTAAAGCCTTTCAGGCTGCCCACGGCCTGGCAAATGACGGCATTGCCGGTTCACAAACCTATAAGATCCTCTTTTCTGAAAGCGCCAAGGCTAAGGGAGATGCCAGCTCATCCGATTCCTCCAGCTCTTCCAGCAACGACACAAGCTACTCCGTGCCCACCCGCACCCTGCGCAAGGGCAGCAAGGGCGCTGATGTAACCACCTTGCAAAAGCGTTTGAAGGAGCTGGGCTATTACACCTCCTTGGTAGACGGCTCCTATGGCTCCGGCACCGTAAAAGCTGTCAAGGCCTTTCAGGAGCGCCACGGCCTGAGCGCTGACGGCGTGGCAGGCGCCAAGACCTATAACATCCTTTTCTCTGATAAAGCGCTGGAGGCCACCGTACCTGACGATACCGGTGACGACGGAATAGCTGAGGATCAGCCTACCGCCTCCGCCCCCGAGGGCGGCTGGATCACCCTGAAGCGGGAATCCACCGGCGATCAGGTGACCCAGCTGCAGAATGCCTTAAAGCAGCTGGGCTATCCCCTGGAGCCCACCAGCGATAAGGTGTTTGACTAC
>JAFUPO010000129.1 GCA_017481185.1 Clostridia bacterium
ATGGTCATATACGCATCATGGCCGCAGGCGTGCATCACCCCATGATTTTGAGATGAAAATTCCAACCCGCTATTCTCGCATACAGGCAACGCGTCCATATCAGCTCGCAGGGCCACGCATTTACCAGGCTTATATCCCTTAAGAATCCCAACCACTGCATTTTGGCCAGGATAAGTAACCACCTCTGCACCGATCTCATTGAGTTTTTGGATTAAATAAGCCTGTGTTTTAACCTCATGCATCCCCAACTCAGGATTTTGGTGAAGATGCCTTCGAATTTGGATCAATTCAGGGGCAAGATCCTGAGCTTTTTTTAACAGCTCCATTTACATATCCTCCTTATAAAGCTGATCCTCGATTTTTACAATCTGTCCGCCCTGCTTATAAACCCGCAGGGGGCGGCGACTCAGGATCGTGATAGCTTCGTTGCGGTTGGAGCGCATCCAATCAGCATATTCCTCGTAGGTGATATTGCCGCCCAGCAAAACAGCCTCATCCCCTGCCTGCACGCCAGGGATGTCCGTTATGTCCACCATCATCTGATCCATGCAAACCAGGCCGCACACCTTGGCACGCTGGCCGTGAATCTCCACCTCTGCAATGTTAGAGAGGCCCCTAGGATAGCCGTCTCCATAGCCTGCACAGAGGGTAGCAATGCGCGAATCTCGCAGCATGGGCTCATCATCGCTATAGCCCACTGTATCTCCCTTGGGCACATGATGAATCTGCGCAATGGTAGTTTTGAAAACCAAAGCCCGGCGGCACTGAAAGGGCATATGAGCCGTTCTGGAAGGGCGAACGCCAAAGAGCATCGCGCCTGTTCTTACCCGGCTATACTGCCACTGGGGATAACGCACCATGCCGATACTGTCGCACAGGTGGATCTCCAAGTTCTTAACCCCTTCCCGTTCCAGGGCATGAACAGCTTGAAGCAGTCGCTCATGCTGTAGGGTATCCGGCTCAGAGCCCACCAACGCCAGGTGGGAATAAATACCCTCCACCTGGTTGCCAACCATTCGGCATACCGCTAACATCCCCTCAGCATCCTCCGGCTCAAAGCCTAACCGATGCATACCCGTGTCAACCTTAAGGTGGATACGCGCCTTCATTCCTAGGGCATCGGCAGCCGTAGAGGCATCCTGCCCCCCTTTCACATCCGCCACAGTCAGAACAATATGCCCTTTGATTGCTTTTTCCAGCCATTCCTTTTCGCATAGACCCATGACCAGAATATCGCCTTCAAGCCCGCTTTGGCGAAGCTCTAGCGCTTCTCGAACGCAGCTGACGGCAAAATGTCGGCACCCTGCCTCATAGAGCGCTCTGGCAACCGTCACTGCCCCATGGCCGTAAGCGTTGGACTTTAGCACGCAGCAAACCCTCGCCCCCTCCCTGCAAAGGGACAGGGCCTCTTTATAATTCGCAGCAATCGCATCCAAATCAATCTCTATCCAGGTGCGGCCAGAAAACTTAGTGTTCATAATCATCGCTTCCTTAAAACAATGAACTCTTTCACGGTGATTGTAGTGTATTTCCATATATTTTGCAAGCTTTCCTTTTGTACTGGTTTCATTCTTTCTGAGGCTGGTTATCTTCAATACAGAAGCTTTCTTATTTTGATTTCAGCCATCAAGGAGGTTTTGATTATGAAGCAATGGAAATGCACCGTTTGCAATCAGGTTTTTGAAGGGGATACCCCACCTTCCGTCTGCCCCATCTGCGGCGCTCAGGAGGACGCCTTTGAACTTCTGTCGCAGGAGGAAACTGGCGGCGCCCCCCAGGGAAGCCAGCGACGTTTTGTAATCATTGGTACAGGCGCAGCAGGGCTGGCCTGCGCCCAGGCGATCCGTCAAAGGGATCACACCTGTCAAATAACGCTCATCGGTCAGGAGGAGTCGTTCCCTTACAGCCGTCCTTCACTTTCAGATCTCATTGCGGAAGGCGCAAGCCTCTCCTCCATCCTTTTGCATCAGCCTGACTATTATGAAAAACAGGGCTTTGATCTTCGCTGGGGCCAATCCGTAACCCAGATTGATGCCGCTTCCCGAATCGTGACCTTATCCAGCGGTGAAAACCTATCCTACGACGATCTCTGCCTGGCTACTGGCGCATCCCCCATTAATCCTGTTAAGGCAGCGCCTAATGGAATCCCCGTGCAGACTTTGCGCACCTACGAGGATGCGCAGAAGCTGCTTGACCTCCCCCAAAGCAGCCGGGTGCTGGTGGTTGGCGGCGGCATCTTGGGCATTGAGGCTGCCATCGCCTTAAATACACGTGGCCACCAGGTAACGTTGGTTGAGCTGTCGCCGCGCATCCTGGCGCTCCAGGCGGATGAAGTGGCCTCTAGCGCAGTGCAAAGTGGGCTGGAACAAGCTGGCATCCAAATTCGTACCGGGCGCACCGTAGATATGGTAACAGCCACTGGCGCGCAGCTAACGGATGGCTCGTTCGTTGAAGCAGACCATGTATTGGTCTCTATCGGTGTGCGAAGCAATATCGCCCTAGCCAAGGCCCTTGGTTTATCCGTTGGCCGCGGTATCCAGGTGGATAGCGCCATGCGTACCAGTCAGGCGCATATTTACGCCTGCGGCGACTGTGCTGAATATGAAGGCCGCGTAGCTGGGCTATGGAATGTGGCTATGGCCCAGGGAGAGGCTGCCGGTGCGGCGATGGCTGGCGATAACCAGTTCATTTACAAAACCCCCGTTGCCGCGCTTTCCTACAACGAGTGCGGTGTAAAGCTTTTTAGCGCTGGCTTTGTGAACCAAGGAGATGAAAAGCTGCTTCGCCAGGATGCTGATAAGCAAAATTACCGTCTTCTCCTCTTTGATAAGGGCAAGCTTTGTGGTACACTATTCCTTGGAGAATTCAAAGGGGCGGTTCAGGCCATGGCCATGTTGGAGAAAGGAGCTTCTATGCAGGAAGCTGCCGCCCTGTTAACTTGCTGATAAAGGCGGAGACAATATGGCGGCTGCATTTACTTTGGAGAACGTTTCCTTTCATTATAGCGAGAAGGAGCTGCTTACCGATGCCAGCCTGACCCTTTCAGAGGGGGACAAGGCTGGCGTGGTAGGTCTTAACGGTGCTGGCAAATCGACACTGCTCAAACTGCTATCCGGCCACGAAGCACCGGATAGGGGCATCATCACCCGGAAGAACGGACTCACGGTGTCTTATCTGCCTCAGACCCCAGCTTTGGATCCTCAGGCCTCCATTGTTGAACAAGTGCTTTCGCTTATGGGGCACACAGATGAAGGAGAACGTGAAGCCGCCGCCTACGAGGCAAAAACCATCCTATCCAAGCTTGGTTTTACGGATTTTGACCAACGCTGCGGCCAGCTTTCCGGCGGTCAGCAAAAGCGCGTTGCTTTGGCAGCCATCCTCTGCCATTCATGCGATGTGCTTTTGTTGGATGAGCCCACTAACCATCTGGATACAGATATGGTTGATGAGCTGGAAGCACGGCTCAAAAAGTTCCGCGGCACGCTGGTGATGGTCACCCATGATCGCTATTTTCTAGAAAGGATCTGTACCCGCATCCTGGAGGTGACCGGCGGCAAGGTTGAAAGCTACCAAACCAATTACCAGGGCTATCTGATTGAAAAGGCCCAGCGGGAAGACATAGCTGCCGCCACCCTGCGCAAGCGTCAGAGCCTTTACCGTACGGAGCTTGCCTGGATTCAGCGCGGAGCTCAAGCAAGAAGCACTAAAGCCAAAGGCCGCATCCAGGCCTTTGAGTCCTTAAAGGAAAGTATCCAAACCGGTTCAGCTGAAAAAAGCCTTGAAATTCAATCCGTTTCCAGCCGCCTCGGCAAAAAGATTCTCTCAGCGGAGCAGCTTAGTATCACCCTTGGGAAGCGTGAAATTATCATAGATTTCTCATATACTCTGCTGCGGGATGATCGCATTGGTATTATTGGCGCTAACGGAGCGGGTAAAACCACGCTGCTCAGGGCTCTTATGGGGCAGATCCCAGCCTCCTCTGGCCAGGTGATTCAAGGTGAAACCGTGAAGATCGGTCATTTTGCGCAGGTTTCACCCGCCCTTCCCCCTGAAACGCTGGTGATTGATGCTGTGCGAAACGTGGCTAATCGCGTTTACACCCCCAAGGGCGATCTTTCTGCTGCCCAAATGCTTGAAACCTTTCTTTTTCCCTCCGGGATGCACTATCAGCAGGTGAGCCGCCTTTCGGGCGGTGAGCGCCGTCGGCTTTATCTACTTCAGGTGCTAATGGCTGCCCCCAATATTCTCTTTTTGGATGAGCCAACCAACGATCTGGATATTGAGACCCTGACAGTGCTGGAGGATTATTTGGACTCCTTCGCAGGCGCCGTGGTGGCTGTTTCTCATGACCGCTATTTTCTTGACCGGGTAACCCGCAGGCTCTTTTCCCTTAAGGATGGGCGCCTTACCCCCTATGAAGGCGGATACGATGCCTATGCAGCCGACAGGGATGCTCAGGCATTGTTGCAAATGCCCAAGAGAGAAAAAGAGGATTCTGTGAAACGTGAGCGCACGGGCGCAAAGCGCAAGTTCACCTTTAAGGAGCAGCGGGATTTTGATACCATCGAAGCGGTCATTGCCAACCTTGAAGCCCAAATTGGCGCAACGCAAAAAGAGGTAGAGGCCAACAGTTCAAACTATCAAAGGGTGACTGAGCTCATGGCGAAACAAGCATCCCTCGAAGATGAACTTGAGAAGGCTATGGAGCGCTGGATGGAATTACAGGAGATCTTTGAAGAAATTCAAAGAAACCACTAAGGAGGCTGCCCCATGAAAACCCACGTATTCCGTCTCCATCGCGGCGAGGATCTGCTTCTGGCTATCAAGGGCTACTGCAACGATCAAGCCATCGATGCAGGCGTTGTGCTCAGCGGCGTAGGCTGCGTAACCCAAGCGCGCGTCCGGGATGCCAGCGGCATCAACCTTCAGTCTCTTCAAGAGCATTTGGAAATCGTATCGCTAAATGGCACGGTCTCCCGCCAGCGCTGCCATCTGCA
>JAFUPO010000130.1 GCA_017481185.1 Clostridia bacterium
CACATACCAGGATCGGCGCTTGGCGTTCTCAAACTTGAACAGGGGCAGCGCCAGGCCTCCAATGAGCGGAAGCAGGAGGGACAGGGCGATCAATGCCATGCGAAATCCTCCTTTACATTACCAGCCCAGCAATGGCCGCAGCCAGGTTAGTCAGGGCCGTGGGGAACATACCCAGCCCCAGGCACAGGGCGGCCAGGAGCATCATGGGCGCCAGCATTACCCAGGTGGGCTCCGCCTTCACCAGGGATTCCTGCGCCACCTGAGCGCCGGGGAAGAAGCCGCGAATCACGATGGAGAACAGGTAACCGGCGGTGAGCACAGCGGAGATCAGCAGCACCACAGGGCCCACCCAGTTCCAGCTAAAGGCGGTATTCAGGCCGCCCTGGGCCAGATACCACTTGCTGATGAAGCCGCAGGTGGGGGGGATGCCGATCAGGCCCATGGAAACGATGGTGTAGCACCACATGGCCACGGGCATCTGCTTGCCGATGCCCACCAGGTCAGCCACCTTGGTTTTGCCGGTCTTGTAGATCACCGCGCCTGCGGTCATAAACAGGGTGTTTTTGATCACAGAGTGGGCCACGATGTGCAGCAGCGCGCCCATCACGCCCCACTGGGTCATGGTGAACAGGCCAAAGAGAATGTAGGATACCTGGCTCACAGTGGAGTATGTCAGGCGCTTTTTGAACACGCCCTCCTTAAAGGCCAGCATGGAGCCCAGGAATACCGTGATCAGGCTCATAACCAGCAGCGCCGTCTGCACCCAGGTGGCCCGGAGGAAATCAGCGCCCACCAGATAGTAGATCACACGGATGATGCCCAGCACGCCAGCCTTGGTGATAACGCCGGACAGAACGGCGGAGGCGGGAGCGGGAGCTACCGGGTGAGCGGTGGGCAGCCAGCCGTGAAGGGGGAACATACCGGCCTTCACCGAGAAGCCGACGATCATCATGAAGGAGGTAACCAGCAGCAGGGTCTCATGGCCAGCTGCCTTGGTCATATCCAAAGCGCCGCCAGCAGTGAAGTTGAGGGTGGTGGTGTAGTTGTTGAGGATGAACACGCCAGCCAGGGCGCAGGAGGCGCCGATGACCGAGTAGATCAGATACTTGATGCCGGCAGCCACGGCTTCCTTCTCCATGGTGTGGGTCACCAGGGGCAGAGAAAGGAGGGTCATGGCCTCATAGAACATATACAGGGTCACGATGCTGCCGCACAGGCTCAAGCCCATCAGGGCGGCCAGGGTCAGCAGATAGAAGGCGTAGAAGCGCTTCTCGTTCTTCTCGTGGTGCATATACTCAAAGCTGTAAAAGCCCACAGCCGCAAACACCACGCTGATGAAGCCAGCAAACAGGCGGCCCAAATTATCCAGCTTGAAGAGCACCGGCAGGGTGGGGGTCAGATTAAAGAGCACCAGGCTCTTTTCGCCAGGCGTCAATACCGCCAGGGCCACTGCCGCCACGTTCAAAATCAGGGTCGCGCCCACCACCTGGCGGCGGATGCGATTGTCGTCAAAGGCCTTCACCAGCGCTACGGCCAGCCCGCCCACCACGGGGATCAAGAGCGGAAGAATCAACAGCCAATCGTTCGTCATGGAAATCTCTCTCCTTTTTCGTCAGTTAACCGAAGGTCTTCAGGCCGTCCATAATCATCTGGATCACCGGCTGAGCGCAAACGCCCAAGGCTACGTTGATCCCGATCATGGCTGCGCAGGACAGGTTGAACATCATGCCGGGCTTAAAGCGGGGCTGATGGGCAATTTCCTCAGCAGGCACCCGGTAAAGGGTCAGGATGGTCTTGCCGAAGTAAACAGCGTTCAGGGCTGTGGACACAGCCAGCACCGCCAGGGTGATAAGCATCCGGGCTGAGGAGGCCGCCATGGCCCCCTGGGCAAAGAGCACCTTGGCCATAAAGCCGCCCAGGAAGGGCACGCCGATCATCCCCAGGGCGCCTGCTGTAAAGGCTGCGCCGCCCATGGGGCAGCGGTAGCCTGCGCCGCGAATATCGCGAAACTCCTTATGATGGCCAGAGGCATCCCGCAGGCCGCCAGTGGCAATAAACAGCATGGACTTGAGGAACGCATGAGAGAACATATGGAACAGCGCAGCCACCATGCCCGCCTCCACATTCAGACCCATGCCCATATAGATGTAGCCGATCTGCGCCACGGAGGAGAAGGCCACCATGCGGCGGATGTCCCTTTGCCGAATGGCTGAAATGGAACCCATGACCATGCCCACCAGGGCGAAAACGAAGAGTACATCGTCCACCCGGCTGGCCAGGATCACATCGATACCGAAAACCCGGTAGAAGAACTTGATCACCAAGAAAATGTAGCCCTTGCTGACCAGGCTGGACAGCAGCGCCGCAGAGGTGGGCGTGGAGGAGGTATAGGCGTCCGGCACCCAGGTATGAAAGGGGAACAGGGCGCTCTTGATGGCTAGGCCGATGGTGATCAGCGCGATAACTATCGTCAGGGGCTGCTGATACTGGCCGCTTTGGGCCAATACGGCAATCTCCTCTCTGATATTCTGCATGAGCAGATGGCCGGTGAGATCATACAAAAGGGTCAGGCCCAGCAGGAACAGGCCCGAGCCGATCAGATTCAGGATCATGTAGCGGGTAGCCGCCACCAGGGAGTTGCCCTTCACCCGGGAGGCGATGAGGGCGCAGGCGGCAATGGTCATGATTTCCAGAAAAACGTAGGCGGTGAACACGTCGTTGGTGAACACCTGGGCCATCAGCGCCGCGGTGAGCAGCTCGGTCATTACGTAGTACAGGTTCTGCTTGTGCAGATCAATATCGTCCTTGACCTTTTTCATGCCCCCGGCCACGCTCAAAAACATCACCAGGTTGAAGCACAGGGCGGTAACTGCCTCCAGCATCCCCGCCCGGATCTCATTGCCCCAGGGGGCGGGAAAGTGGCCCATCATATAGTTGTAGCTCTGGCCGTAGCCCTGCATCAAAATGCAGAAGAGCGCTGCCATCAGGGTGGTCAGGCCGATCACGGTCAGGGCTGCCCGGCGAGCCCACTTGCCCTTGAGCACTGAGGTGAAGGAGGCGCTGGCCAAGGGCAAAAGGATCATGGCGAAGGGAAGGTTTTGCCAAAGGGCCATTTACGTATCCTCCTTCCGGGCCAGCATGGTAATCTCGTCAATATCCAGGGTGTGATACTGCCGGTAGAGGCGCACGGTGAGGGCCAGCATCAGGGCCGTGACGCTGACGGATACCACGATGCCCGTGAGCACCAGCCCGGCAGGCACGGGGTTGATGTAGGCTTCCATGGCCTGAACCCCATCCGCCACGATGGGCGCCTTGCGGCCCTCAATATAGCCCTTGGCCGCCAGAAACAGGTAGATGGCCGCATCCATCATGGAAAAGCCGATGATCTTTTTGATCATATTCCGGTGCAGCAGCAGGGTGGTGAAGCCGATGCCGAACAGGATCATGGCAAACGCTTCTTCATAATTGGTCATTAAGTTCTCAAGCATGGCTTACATATCCCCCTTTCTGAACAGGGTATAGAAGGCGTACATGGTGCAGCAAACCACCAGGCCCACGGCGATGTTCAAATACAGGATCAGACCTGCGGAGAAGATGTCGCCAGGGTTTCCCAGGCCGATGCCGCTGTCTAGATGATTAGCGCCGCAGAAGAAGGAGTAGGCCTTCGACAGGGCGTAGAACGCCAGTGCAGCGAAGGAACACCATTTAAAGGTGCTGAAGGTGAAGAACCGCTCCGCCTTTTGAAAGCCGAAGGCGTTTAGGTACAGGATCAGCGCCGCACCCATGATCGCCCCGCCGGAGAAGCCGCCGCCGGGGGAGATGTGGCCGTTCAATACCACATAGATGCCAAAAACCAGCACCACCGGCACCAGCAGCCCGGCGATCTTTTGAAGAATCAGATCGTTCTTAGGCTCATACTTGCGGTCGTTAGCCTCCGCCTCCTGGCGAGCCCGGCGGCTCAATTCATCATCATCGTTGTTGAGCTTGAGCAGGATCATCACCGCGCAGGCGGCGATGAACAGCACATGGCTCTCGCCCAGGGTATCGAAGGCGCGGTAGTCCAGAATCATGCCAGCCACGATGTTCACCGCGCCCGTCTCCTGCATACCGCTTTCAATATAGCGCTGGGAGACCTCGTTGTTGATGGGGTTCTCCCCGGAACCAAAGGCGGGCAGGTTGGCTACCGTGGTCAAAAGAACTGCGATGATGCCCAGGCAAATGGCCACCGCCGCAATGCGGTAGAACCAGCGCACCCATTTCAGGCCCCGGGTGCGGCCCCAGGCGTGCATTTTGTTATACACGTCCTTCTCATAATCCGCCATGGCCTGGCGATGGATTTCCTTCTCCTGCTCCCGCTGGGCAACCTCCTCGGCGGATATGTGCTGGTGAGGATGGGAGCTTTCCTCCAGCTCCGCCACCATGTCCTTCTCCAGCCGATCAGAGCCTGCGCCCAGCCAGCGCATCAGCCGGGGAAACCAGGAGGCTTCGTAATCATTCCTCTGTTTCGCCATTTTTCTGATCTCCCTTCATGGCATGGATTTTCTTCAGCGTCACAAACAAAAGCAGGCTGGTAACGCCCGCGCCTACCGCAGCCTCGGTAATGGCCAGATCCGGCGACTCCAGCAGCATCCAGACCACGCTCATGGCCAGAGACTGGCACATAAAGATGATCAGGCTGGTGAGCAGGTTCTTGGTCAGGCTAACGGATACTGCGCACACAATGATAAACGTCAGCAGCGCAATATTCAAAAAGTCCATCTTACTCGACCTCCTTGTGCGGGTCGTTCTCAGTGACCAGGGTCATCTTCTCCTCCAGATCAGGGTTGGTCGCTACCTCCAGCCGCCCGATCAGGTGGCTGGATACGGGGCTGGATATCCACAGCATGGCGATAAGCAGGAGCAGCTTCAACGAGGTGAAGTTGAAGCCCGACGCCACGATCAGCCCCAGAATGACAAACAGCAGGCCCAGGGTATCCCCCATGGCGGCTGCGTGCATCCGGTTAAGCACATACTTGAAGCGGTATACGCCAATGATGGCAGATACCAAAATGAACAGGCCAAAGAGGATCAGGCTAGCTGAAAGAATGAAGCGAATCCATTCAAGCATCGGTCTTTTCCTCCTTCTTCAAATGGCGCTCGCGGTAAACGCCCATATACACCTTGGTCAACAGCACCACCGCCAGGAAGGACAGCATGGTGTAGATCAGCGCCACATCCGCCAGGTAGCCTTCATTCATCATCAGCGCCAGCACGGAGATGATGCAGATGGTCAGGGTGCCCACCATGTTCACCGCCACAATGCGATCCGCAATGCGGGGGCCTATGATGGCCCGAGCCAGGCAGAAGAACAGCCCGATACCCAATACCGCCAGCGCAATCTGATACAAAAGCTGATATGCCTGATCGATCATGCCTTATCACCTTCCATTTCCAGAATCTTGCGTTCAAACGCAGAGCCCTCCAGGCCTTCTGCCAGGGAGCTATCCAGGCAATGAACCAAGAACGCATCATCCTTCACGTTAACGGTAATGGTGCCGGGGGTCAGGGTGATGGCATTAGCCAGGGCCACCTTGCCCGCATCGGTCTTTACCTTGGTGCGGAAGGAGCGCAATTGGGGCTCCACCTCCATGCGGGGGGAGTAGATGAAATGCAGCACCTGCATATTGGCCTTCACGATCTCCCAAACCACAAAGGCTGCATAGCCCACAACCTTGGGCAGCTTGCGGATGACCCGCCACTCCGCCCTGGGGCTCAGGCCGATGAACTTGCAGGTGAACGCATATACCAAACCGGCCACAGCCAGGCCGGTCAGGGCGATCTCAGTGGTCCAGTTGCCATTGAAAACGACCCATAAACCAAAGAGTAAAATGTACATGGATTGGCCTCCCTTTCAATTAACCGACTCATTGTACGCCCCCTTTGAACCTTTGTCAACACAATTGCATCTTATTAATAACGTTTTATATGGATATTTTTCGATCTTTGCCGAACCTTGGTTCATACGTTGCAATTTAGATGATTATCAGTTAAAATATATAGAATCACCTTTTGAGAAAGGGAGGGGTCACGGCGTGTACAGGATTCTGAAAAAGCGCCCCCTTCACGACATGGTTACCCTGATGGAGATCGAGGCTCCCCATGTGGCCCGCAAGGCCCAGCCGGGGCAGTTTATTATTTTTCGCATTGATGAAAGGGGCGAGCGCATCCCCCTGACCATTGCCGGATACGACCGTGAAAAGGGCAGCGTTACCATCATCTTTCAAAAGGTGGGGGCCTCCACCCGCCGCCTGGATGAATTGAACCAGGGAGACGCCCTTCTTGACTTTGTGGGCCCCCTGGGGGAGCCTTCCCATTTGGAGGGCGTTCAAAAGGCAGCTGTTATCGGCGGCGGCCTAGGCGTTGCCATCGCCTATCCTCAGGCCAAGGCCCTGTTTGAAAAAGGCGCTCAGGTGGATACCATCGTGGGCTTCCGCTCCCAGGATCTGATCATTTTAAAGGAAGAATTAGCTGCCGCCAGCACCACTCTCACCGTGATGACCGACGACGGCTCCAACGGCTCCCAGGGGTTTGTGACCCAGGCCCTTGAGGCAAAGCTCGCCGCCGGCGAAAGCTACGATGTGGTCATCGCCATCGGCCCCTTGCCCATGATGAAGGCGGTGTGCGAAGTCACCCGCCCCTACGGGATCAAAACCATCGTTTCCATGAACCCGGTCATGATCGACGGCACCGGTATGTGCGGCGGCTGCCGCATCACCGTAGGCGGCCAAACCAAGTTCGCCTGTGTGGACGGCCCGGATTTCGACGGCCACCTGGTGGATTTTGACGAGGCCATGCGCCGCAGCCGGATGTACAAAGAGCAGGAGGCCCATGCGTGCCGCCTGACAGGAGGTGTGCGCTGATGCCCAATATGCAGCCTCACAAAACCCCCATGCCCGAGCAGGCGCCGCAGGTTCGCGCCGCTAACTTTGAGGAAGTAGCCCAGGGCTATACCCAAGAGATGGCCATCAACGAGGCTGACCGCTGCCTGGGCTGCAAGCATATGCCCTGTGTAAACGGCTGCCCGGTGAACGTGCGCATCCCCGAATTTATTGCTCACGTCAAAAAAGGCGAGTTTGACAAGGCCTACCAGGTGATCAAAACTACCAATGGGCTCCCTGCCGTGTGCGGCCGGGTCTGCCCCCAGGAGACCCAGTGCGAATCCAAGTGCGTGCGCGGCATCAAGGCGGAGCCGGTAGCCATCGGCCGCCTGGAGCGCTTCTGCGCCGACTGGGCCATGGCTCATCCTGTAAATGAAGCGGCTCCCCTGGCGCCCAACGGAAAAAAAGTGGCCGTGGTAGGCTCCGGCCCCGCAGGGCTCACCTGCGCCGCCGATCTGTGCAAGCTGGGCTATGACGTCACCGTGTTCGAGGCTTTGCATCTGGCCGGCGGTGTGCTGGTCTACGGCATCCCGGAGTTCCGCCTGCCCAAGGCCATCGTGCACAAAGAGGTGGAGGGCCTGAAGGACATGGGCGTTACCATTCTGGGCTGAAGCAGCCTCGTGCCCCTTGCAGGTGACTGGGAGTTGCTCCGAAAATATCACTGCCCCGATCAACGCCCCCCTGAACGGGGGACAAGTTCTGACCGATC
>JAFUPO010000131.1 GCA_017481185.1 Clostridia bacterium
AGCAGTCCTTGCCGATCTTCACCACAGAGCCGCGCTTACCCAAAGAAACGGCGATGACCTCAATACCATAGGCTTCCAGGCTGTTGATGCCGCGAATGACGTCCTCATCCGTTTTCATGGAAAAACCGCACAGCATTTCCAATTCATCCTCGTTGGGCTTGATCAGATAGGGGGCGCTTTCCAGACCATTGCGCAAAGACTCGCCGCTGGCGTCCAGAATGATGCGAACGCCCTTGAACTTGAGAATCTGAGCGATCTCATTGTAGATGCGGGGATTGCGGCAGTTGGAAGCATCGCCGGAGAGCACTAGGGTGTCGCCGGGCTGGATTTTTTCCAGCAACAGGGCATACAGGTCGCTGATATCCCCTTCGGTCAGCTCCGGGCCCTTTTCTGCAATGGTGGTGCAGGTGTTGTTGTCCTCAATGAGGATGTAGTTGGTGCGGCTCTCCAGGTTTTCCCGCTCCACAAAGCAGGTGGTAACCCCCAGCTCCTTCAAAGCGGAAATAATGGCCTGGCCGGTCTTGCCACGGCAGATGCCAAAGGCCCGGTTCTCCAACCCCATCTGTGACAGGTTCATGGAAACGTGCGTGCCTTTGCCGCCTACCGTATCGAACGTATCATAAGCTCTGTTCGTAATGCCCTTTTCGACATTAACGAGGCGCAGGTTATGGTCCATTGCCGGATTGAGCGTCAGGGTATTGATCATCCTTGTCGCCTCCTTCGGTTTTGAAAAGCAGATACAAACGGAAGAATTCAGAGCTTATCAAAAGAAATCATAGCACATCCAGAACGAAATATCAATATCTGAACTCAAATAATACTTTTTGCATATATAAGTAGTTTTTCTGAATATTTGCATCTTTTTTGTGAAGCAATAGCCGAAAAAACATAGGAAAATCAAGGGATATTCTCACAGATTAAAATAAGACAGCTTTTAGTGTTAAAATACATCATTCCATTTTGTTAAAAAGTCTTGTATCCTTTCACTATGCAGATACAAACAAAAGAATACGGAACTTTGAAGCGAATCAGAAAGGATGTGAAATGGTAAATGAAACTTGGATTCTTTACTGCCAACTTCACTGAGCGCCCTTTGGAGGAGGTTGCCAAGCTCGCTGCCGAGTATGGTTACGAGACCCTTGAGATCCCCGCTTACGAAGGCAACGGTCAATTGGAAACGGCTGATGTACTGGCCAATGGCGCTGCTCAGGCCAAGCAGATCCGCAAAATGGTCTCCAGCTACGGCTTGGACATCTGCGCCCTGAGCAATTATTCCGACTCTTTCCTGATCATGGGTCCCACCGGTAAGGATACCGACTTCATCTATAAGGGCACCCCTGAGGAGAAGATCGCCCACGGCACGGAGAGCCTGATCCGCACGGCCCAGGCTGCCAATGCTTTGGAAGTACCCGTTGTGGTTGGTTATCCCGGCGTTGAAAACTGGGGCCGCTTCTTCTTTTTCCCCTATGGCCAGGGCTGGGCTGAGTACGAGCAGCAGTTCGCAGACCGCTTCACTCCCATCCTGGACAAGTTTCAGGAGTATGGCGTGAAGTTCGCCATCGAGATCCATCCCAATAGTTTCGTTTATGACACCCTGACCGCCGAGCGCGCCCTTGAACTGGTGAATTATCACCCCTGCCTGGGCTACAACCTGGATCCCGCCAATGTGCTGTATCTGAGCCTCAGCGCCGAACTGCTGGTGGATCGCCTGAAGGATCGTATCTTCCACGTCCATGCCAAGGACGCCGAGCTGGTTGAGCACAACCTGCCCCTGGGCGGCAGCCTCATGCAGGGCGATATGCGCCGACTGGATCGTTCCTTCCGCTTCCGCATCCCCGGCTGGGGCGATGTGCGCTGGAAGAAGCTCATCACTGAGCTTTCCATGGTGGGTTACAACGGCGTACTCAGCTACGAGCATGAGGACGTCACCATGAGCCGTATGGACGGTGTGAAGAAGACTGCTGCCTTCCTGAAGCCCCTGCTGATCGAAAACCAGTATGAGGGCCGCCAGGATAAGCTGTTTGTGAACACCTGATCCAGATAACGAAAGGAGAACCATTATGAGCTACAAGGATACGCTGCTTTCGCCGATCAAAATCGGTACCCGTACCTGCCAGAA
>JAFUPO010000132.1 GCA_017481185.1 Clostridia bacterium
CACAAAGTAGCGCAGCACCTGGGCCCAGTGGTACACCTTCATTTCAGTGAACACGCACATCCACCAGCGATAGTCCTGACCGAAGAGGTAGGAGATCAGAGCCAGGCTGCAATAGCACAGGCCGAACACCATGGCGCTGATAAGCAGGGATTTGAATACGCCCTTCACGCCAATGCCCAGGCCCAGTTTTTTCAGGCCATAATGGCCCGTATCCTTCTTGTGCAGGAAGGAGAACACGATCAGCACTGCCAGCAGGAAAAGCGCGCCGAAGAACACATAGATAAAGATGAACGCCGCCGTTTTATCCTGGGGCAGGAATTTGGACATATTGAAAATGGTGGGCTTGCGATGGTTGCACATCCAGCAGGCAATAAACAGCGCCACCACGTTGGCCGCCCAGTAGGCGATGGTCAAGGACTTCTTCATGGGCTTTAGGTCCGCTTCGGTATGGCTGGCCACCGCCTCCTTAAAGAAGGGCTTTTTCACCATCAGGGCCACCAGCACCGCCGCCAGAGCGATCATGGCCACCATGGCGATGGTGTTCATGTATTCCTTCCAGCGGGCCACGATATTGCCCGTATCCAGGGCGTTGTTTTCGCCGGTGAGGGGGCCGTTATTGTAATCCAGGGCCTGGGTGATGTAGCTGGCCAGGAGGCTGGCCGCCTCGTTGGAGAAGAACTCACGGGAGTGGGTCATCTTCGGGGTGATGCTGATGCGGGTATCCCGTGCATCCAGGGCCGAGCGCAGGGCCTCGTTATCCTTAACGGAGATCTCATTCAGCTTGCCCAAGGCGGTGGACTCGGTATCGGTCACCTGATACCAGGTTTCCGCCTCAATGGCATCGGCCAGGAAATAGTTCTTGGCAAAGTCAGCGCCGGATACGGCGGGATAGGAGCTGTCCCAGGTACCCACTAAGAAAGCCGCGTTGGTCTGGAGGAAGCGGGTCACCTCATGGCCAGCCACCGTAACCGTGGCGGGGGCCACCAGCTTATCCGCGCCCATGGAGGCGATGCCGATGCTTACAGCTGCCCGCACCCGGGTGCTGTAATAGTCGGTCAGCTCCTGCTTTTTCATATCATAGGTCACGCGCTGATCGGCGTTGAGGTATTTGTCAGCCAGGGCGTCGGCCTCCAAAGCGATCTCTTCCGCCGTGAAGGGGATGGCCCAGGTATCATGCATGAAGTTGATCAAGGAATCGTTGAGGCTCAGGTAGGGCACGTCGTGCAAAATGGCGTTGCCCACCCGCATACCGCCCTGTGAATGGCCGGCGATGGCAATCTTGGTTTCATCCACAAAGGTCAGGGTGCGGGCGTAATTGATGGCGTCATACAGGCCCTGAGAGGTGACCGCCATGCCCTCGATGCCCTTGCCGTCCTCATCGTACATGGGCTGATCGGACAGGCCTGCGCCGTAGGAGCTGCAATTGAGCACCACAAAGCCCCGGCGGGCCAATTCGATGGCGAAGGTGTTCATCACGTCCTTGGTGGTGCCGCCGCCGTGTGAAAGGATCACGCAGGGCAGGGGAGCCGAGGTGCTGTTGGTTAGGGCCGGGTAGTATAGATCCGCATCCTGAATACCGCCCCGGGTGTCAAACTGCACCTGAGAAACGGTGATATTGCCGCCATCGGTCTGGATCATCACAGCGGCAAAGCTGCTTAAAAGAATAATGGCCATTAGCAATGCAATGGTTCTGCGGCAGCCCTCCAGGGATGACAATGCGAATTTACTCATCCTTGATAACCTCCTTATAAATTATGGATCGTTTTCTTTTTATGAGGCGGCTTACACGCTTATGTGTGAGTCCAGCTGCCCTCCTTTCCAACAGGGATTCAGCGTATAGCTGCCATTTTTATTCGTTTTTGTTTTATATACTGTCATATGACAGTATATTGATTTGATTGAATTATAAGGGCAGTGTCGAAAAATGTCAATATGCGTACTTCGTTGATAAAAAATAAACCTTTCCCCTAAACAAGGGAAAGGTTTATTCATTGTCCTCCTGGATAGGCACCAGGGTTTTTTGTTTGCTGTGCCAGTGCCTGATGTTAAAGGCCTCAATGGCTTGGGATACCTGGAGGATGACCTCGTCAGGCAAGCTATCCAGCCCCTCAAACAGGGGAGCAAAGAGCGCTGGGTTCACATGATCGCTGCGATAATCGTAAACCTGCCGCCCCTTATCCGTCGCCTTGAGAATAATGCTTTTGCGGTTGCCCAGAATGTGATAGCGCTCCACCAGCTTTTCACAGCAGAGGGTTTTGGTGTATTTGGAGAGGCTGCTTTGAGCGATGCCCAAGCGTTCTGAAATATAGAGCATATTCTCATCTTCATCTTCATGCTCAATCAGGTACTCCAGTACCTGCCACTCCTGAGAGGAGAGCATCACCCCCGGGGCAAACTCCTTTTTTTGGCCCGCGTTGCGGGAGGCTGTGTTGGTGTGCTGCACCAGGGCGCGCACCAGGGGGCGATAGCGCCCCATCCAATCCGGCTTCATGTTGGAAACTCCTTCGAAAATTCATTATCACTTTAGCACATTTGAAGCCTAAATGCAATTCATCGCCTGCCGAATTGCAGATCAAAATTGACAACTTTCTTTGGGGCTGGTATCATGTGCGGTAGACGGCCCACAAGGAGGATTTGGGATGGATCGCGTTATTATTTTTGATACCACTCTGCGCGACGGGGAGCAGACCCCCGGCGTCAGCTTTCATTTAAAGGAAAAGGTTGAGATCGCCCGGGCCCTGGATAAGCTGGGCGTGGATGTGATCGAAGCTGGTTTTGCCGGGGCCAGCCCTGGGGACTTTAAGGCCATTGAGGCTGTGTGCGGCATTGTGGAAAGGGCCACTGTGTGCTCCCTGGCCCGGTGCGTGAGGCAGGATATTGAGGCGGCTGCCCAGGCCCTGGCAGGGGCAAAGCACAAGCGCATCCATGTGTTTATCGCCACCAGCCCCATCCACATGGAGCACAAATTGCATATGACGCCCGACCAGGTGCTGCAAAACGCCGTGAAGGCCGTGACCCTGGCCAAGAGCTACTGTGAGGATATTGAATTCTCCTGTGAAGACGCCACCCGCTCTGAAAAGCCCTTCCTTTATGAGATCATCGAAAAGGCCATCGCTGCCGGGGCTACCACCGTGAACGTGCCCGATACGGTGGGCTACGCCACCGCCTCTGAATACGGCCAGCTGATTGCGGATATCCGCCGCAATGTGCCCAATATTGACAAGGCTGTTCTTTCCGTGCACTGCCATAACGACCTGGGTTTGGGCGTTGCCACCTCCCTGGAGGGCGTAATGAACGGCGCCCGGCAGGTGGAATGTACTTTGAACGGCCTGGGCGAGCGGGCGGGCAATGCGGCCCTGGAGGAAATCGTGATGGGCCTTAGAACCCGCAGCGATATTTATGACTGCGATACCGGCATCGATACCCGCCGCATCTACAAAACCAGCCGGATGATTGCCAACCTTTCGGGCGTTGAAATCCCCGCCAACAAGGCGGTGGTGGGCGTTAACGCCTTTCAGCACCAGTCGGGCATCCACCAGCATGGGGTTTTGTCGAATCCCCAGACCTATGAGGTTATGCGGCCTGAGGATTTGGGCATTCCCCAGAACAATATGCTGCTGGGCAAGCTTTCCGGCCGCCACGCCTTAAAGGAACGGGCGGAGCAGCTGGGCGTTGAATTGACCGATGAGGCTCTGGCTGTGGCCTTTGCCCGCTTCAAGGAGCTGGCTGACCGCAAAAAAGAGATCACTGACCGGGATATTATGGCCCTTTTGCGGGAGCAGCGGCTGAACACGGCCAACTGCTATATTCTGTCTACCTTCCAGATTTTTAGCGGAAATCACATGACCCCTACGGCCACGGTATCTCTGAAGAAAGATGGGGAGAAGCTTACCCGGGCCGCTTGGGGCGAAGGCCCTGTTGACGCCTGCTTCAACGCCATTGACCTGATTACCCAGCTTTCCTGCGTTTTGGAGTCCTTCAATCTGAAGGCTGTTACCGAGGGTCAGGACGCTTTGGGTGAGGTTACCGTTCGGGTCCGTCACGGCGAGGTGGCCATGCTGGGCAAAGGCGTTTCGACAGACATTATTGAGGCCAGCTGTTTGGCCTATGTTAACGCTGTAAACCGCATCCTGCACTATCTGGAGGATCACCATGAGGCAGCTGCCCAGTGAGTACCATCTGGCCTTTCGGCTGGATTTAGTGCGGAATAAGCGCCAGTTGCGGCAGGTGGTTTGCATCAATCTGCTCATCCTGGCGGCGGCGCTGATCCCGGCCCTTTTTGCCCGGCCCCTGGGCGCAACCTTTGGGGCGCAGCCGGTTTTAAAGCTGGCTGCCCTTTCTTTGGGCATGATGGCCTATATTCCCCTCCATGAGGCGGTTCACGCCCTGTTTATGAAGCTGTTCGGCTGCCGCAAGGTGCGCTTTGGCTTCAAGCTCATGTACGCCTATGCGGGCTGCGACGAGTATTTTTACAAATGGCCCTATCTGATTATTGCCCTTGCGCCGGTACTTCTTTGGGGCGCGGTTTTGTGGGCGCTGGCAGGCCTTTTCAGCCAGTGGTTCTGGGTCATCTACGGGGTGCAGCTGTTGAACCTTTCCGGCGCTGCGGGGGACGTGTATGTGACCTGGCGGCTGCTGCCCATGCCCGCCTCCGTTCTTATTCGGGATACAGGCACGGCCATGCTTGTTTATACTATGAATACTGAAGTTTTTTGAGTGGGGTCCGCGTCGATTGAGGTTGCGGATAACCTTTTTTTAAAAAGGTTTCCCCTGGCAAAATGCATCTAAAATACTTGCTATTCGTCATGCTTTGCGCTATGATGAACGGGCTATAAAACATAACTTGGAGTTGACCCGGTATGCCTAATTTTACGCTGGATGACAAGATTTTTGAGGGTGCGGCCAAAGCTTTCCCCACCCCTTTTCATTTGTATGATGAGGCGGGCATCCGCCGCACGGCTCAGGCCATGAACCAGGCGTTTGGCTGGTGCTCTGATTACAAAGAGTATTTTGCCGTTAAGGCCTTGCCCAACCCCACGGTGCTGCGCATCCTCAAGGAGGAGGGCTGCGGCGTGGACTGCGCCAGCGAAACGGAGCTGATGCTGGCCGAGGCCCTGGGCTTTAAGGGCAATGAAATCATGTTCTCCGCCAACGATATGCCTCCCAATGAGTTTGCCTACGCCCGGCGGCTGGGCGCGTATATCAACCTGGATGATGTAAGCCATGTGCCGATCCTGGCTGAAAACGGCGGCGTGCCTGAGTGCGTGTGCTGCCGCTTCAACCCCGGCGGGGATTTTCTCATTGGCACCACCATCATGGGCAACCCCGGCGAAGCCAAGTATGGCTTCACCAGGGCGCAATTGACCGAGGGGCTTTTGCAGCTCAAGGCCCTGGGCGCCAAGGCCTTTGGCCTCCACGCCTTCCTCTCCTCCAACACCACCACCGAGGAATACTACCCCACCCTGGCGGAGCTTTTGTTCAAGATCGGCGCGGAGCTGGTGAAGGAAACGGGCCTCGCCTTAAAGTTCATTAACCTCTCCGGCGGCGTGGGCATCCCCTATCGCCCCGACCAGCAGGGAGCAGATATTTTGCGCATCGGCCAGGGGGTTCGCAGAGCCTATGAAAAGGTCTTTGGCGAGGCGGGCATCACCGGCGTGGGCATCAAGACCGAGCTGGGCCGCTTTATGACCGGCCCCCAGGGGTGGCTGGTGACCCATGCGGTGAACTATAAA
>JAFUPO010000133.1 GCA_017481185.1 Clostridia bacterium
CTGTAAGGCTTTGTGGCGGAGACGGTGGGATTCGAACCCACGGAACATTGCTGTTCAACGCATTTCGAGTGCGCCCCGTTATGACCGCTTCGATACGTCTCCACAACGGGGGTATTATACCATTTTTCCGTGGGGATGGCAAGATAAAAAGAAGCGCCCGGGTGAGCGCAGGCTCGCCGGGCGAGGAAAAGGCATCAGTCCAGAAGGCGATAGGCATCCACAAAGGAGGGGATCAGGCCGTCGTTGGTATCGTTGACCAAGTACAATTCCTCCGGAAACTCCAGCATGGTGTACATCACGCCAATCACAGACTTGGCGTTGACCCGGTGCTTGCCGGTATTGTTCTCAATTGAAAAGGAATCCTCATGCTTGCACAGGGCTTCAATGAACGCGATCACCTCAGCCTGGCTGTTCAGGCGAATGTGGGCGCGAATATGCGGTACGATCATGGCTATTACTCCTCTCTGCCCCTTGGGGCGCCTTTATCATACCAAATTGTTAATTAATTGTCAATACGGAAACGTACAATTTCTTCCCCCTTCGATCAAGCCTGTCGCCCCCTCTAAGGCTGCGCTGCCGCCTCTTGAGGGCAAAAGGGGGCTTGCATCCAAGGCAAAATAATGTCATACTATACGGGAAGAAAAAAAAGGAGGCGGGGCGCATGGAAACCAGCCTGTGGGTCCGGGTCATCAAGGGGCACAGGATCATTGGGCAGGAAACGGAGCCCTGCCAGCACGGCCAGGTGCAGCAGGCCCTGGAGGCAGCCATGGATCGGCTGGATCTGCCCAAGCCCCTGTGGCTGCAAAAGCACCAGCGGGAATGGGATGAGTTCGGCCAGACCCGCTTCATTCACGAACATTTTTTATAAAGCGTTGGGTTTGATCGGCTGGAGATCGAGTTCATCAACCCCCGGGCCCAGAAGAAGCGGGATCCCCGAAATGAGTTTTAACAGGTCTGTGCCTTTACAAACAGCATAAAGTTGTGTATAATTTAACAATGGGAAAGCGAAAGGAGGCGCATGGGCCGGATGTTCAATATGGGGCTGGCAGAATTAGTGATCGTGCTGCTCATCGCCTTTTTGGTGGTGGGGCCCAAGGATCTGCCCAAGGTGGCCCGAGCTATCGCACGATTCGTAAAGTACCTTAAGCAGCTTTTCGCGGAGTTCCAGGAGGAAACGGGCCTGGACGACGTGATGAAGGATCTGAAGGAGACTGGCGGCGAGATCAAAGAAACGCTTCAGGAGGCGGATATGACCAAGGATCTCAACGATGCCAAGCGGGAGTTTGACCGCACGCTCCAGCAGATGAAGCAAAACATCAATAAACCTTTAGAGTGAATAAAGGAGGACATTGGTTATGGGTAAGTTAGGCGTTTGGGAGATCCTGTTGATCCTGCTGGTGGTGCTGGTGGTATTCGGCGGCTCCAAGCTGTCCGGCGTGGGCAAGGCCCTGGGTACCAGCATCCGCGAGTTTAAGAAGGAAATGAAGGGCGACGAGCCTGCCGAAGGCGAGGAAGCCAAGGCTGACGAAGAGAAAAAGGCCTGAACACCATGACGGATAAGCAAAAGCTGGAGCGCAAGGAGGCCTTGATGCAGCACGTCAAGGCCCTTCGCAATATGCTCGTATGGATCGTGGGCGCGATTTTCGCAGCCTTCGTTTTGGTATTTTATCTCTGGGGCACCCCGCTGATGGCCTGGGTGATTGCGCCCATCAAAGGCCGCGGGGTAGAGGTGATCTACACCGCCATGTCCGAGGCGATGATGACCCAAATGAAGGTATGCCTGATGGCAGGCATCGTGGCGGCCAGCCCGGTGATCATCTGGCAGGTTTGGCGCTTTGTGGCCCCGGCCCTGTACCCCCAGGAGAAGAAGCTCTTCGCCTGCCTGTTTTTTGTGGCGCTGATCCTCTTTTTGGTGGGCGTGGCCTTCGCCTATCTGGCGGTGTACACCCTGGCTATTGACTTTTTCCTGGTGGCCGGTGAAAACCTGGCCACTCCCATGATGTCTATCGACAAGTTTGTAAACTTTTCCTTTGGGTTCATTCTGCCCTTTGGCGTCATGTTTCAGCTGCCGGTATTCATCTATATGCTGGCCCGCCGGGGCAAGGTAACCGTAAAGGCCCTGCAAAAAAACCGCAAATATGTGGTGCTGGCGATCTTTGTGGTGGCAGCCTTCCTGACCCCGCCGGATGTGGTTAGCCAGATCTCTCTAGCCATCCCCATGCTGCTATTGTATGAGGTCAGCGTGCAGGTGGCCCGGCTGGTAAAGCCCAAAACCAAAGCCGCATAATCAAAAGCCCTTTCGCAATGAAAGGGCTTTTTGCAAAAATGAGCGGCCTTATTTATAATAGTTTTTCAATTCCCAGTACAGGGCTTCGCGGTTCTGAGGGGTCACGGTAACCACCCGGGTATCCCCCCGGGCCAGGATGGCGGCTTTGAGGGCAAAGTCTCCCTTTTGCAAAACCCCTACGACCGGGATTTCCCCCTCCAGGCAAAGCTCCACCTGCTTTTGAAAGAGCAGGGCCTTTTGCTCCACCTTGCCCAGCTCATCCATCAGCAGCAGCTGCGCGCCGCTTTTGCGGCTGGATTCTAGAATGGCCGCGCCATTCTGGTCAAAGGCGGGGAGCACGCCCGCGCAGCGCCGCTCGTCTAAGCGAATCACGCAGGGCACATGGTTCTCGCTGTCAGGCCAGTTGGGCAACAGGCTCACCAGGCAGTGGCCCTTTACCTGGCCGCCCACCTGAAAGGGCTGGGTGCGGTAGCCTGCCACGGTTAGGCTCCAGTAGGTTAAGAGGCGGTTGAGCAGGGTGGACTTGCCCACCTGCTTTTCACCAGTCAGAAACAGATGCTTCGGCACAGAACGGCCCCCTTTGCACACTTTTTACCAGTATACCATCAGAGAGGAAGTTTCGCCATGAAAATTTTCGTGGTCACAGGCATCCGCCAGTCTGGCAAAACAACCACCATTGAAAGGCTCCTGGCCGCCATGGGCCAAAGGGGGCTGAAGGCGGGCACTGTGAAAACGGTGTTCTGCCCCTCCTTTTCCATGGACCAAAGGGGCTCCAACACGGATCGGCACCGCCGGGCGGGCGCTCAGCTTGTTTGCGCCCGGGGCAAAAGGGAAACGGCCTTTATTTACCCCCGCGCCATGACCAATGCACAAATCCTCAGCCACTACGAGGGCTATGATTATGTGATCCTGGAGGGGGACTATACCGCCCCGGTGCCCCGGCTGTGCGCCGGCCATGAGGAGGCGGATGTGAAGGAGCGCATCAACGCCCATACCCTGTGCGTGGTGGGCCGCGCAGCCGCAGGCCGCGACCAGGTGCTGGGGCTGCCTGCCTTCGATCCCCTCACGCAGGCTGAAAGCCTTTTGAACTTTTTGGAGAAAACCGTGCCGGATACAACCCCCGACGCCCTGGCAGAGGCGCTGGCCGTGGTGCCCGGCGTATCCGACGGCAGCTTTTGCCAGCACCATTGCACCCATCATCTAAACCAGGTAGAGGTGCGCATCAACGGCCAGAGCCTGACCCTGACCCCTCAGCAGAAGGAAATCCTTCTGGGCTGGTTCAAGGAGGCGTAACCCATGGCCCGGCAAACCTTTGTAACCACCATGCCCAACCGCACCGGCGCCTTTCTGGCCGCCGCCCGGGTGTTTCACCGGGAGGGGGTCAACATGGTCAGGGTCAGCTACAACAAAGCGGTTGACCTGCACACCCTGTTCATTGACGGGGAGGGGGAGCCCGGCGCCTTGCAGCGGGTGCGCGCCAGCCTGAGCGAAATGGGCTATCTGACCCGGCAGCTGCCGGAGATCGGCGTGGTGCCCATTGAGATCGACATCCCCGACCACGAAGGGGCCCTGTTGCCCGTATTGGAGATTCTGGCCCGGTACGACATCAATATTTCGTACCTGAATTCCACCCAAACCGGGGAGAGCTGCCAGCACTTTTTAATGGGCCTGCTCATTGAAAAGCCCGCCCTTATCGCCAGCCTGCTGTCAGAGGTCAACGCCCTGTACCCGGTGCGCATCGCTGGGGAGGCCGGGGGCTGCCCGGATAATTCCGTTTTCTATCTGGATTTGGCCGCCCGGGTGGAAAAGACCCTGCATTTAAGCCAGGAGAAACTGTTGGAGTTTCTCTCCGAGGCCAACCGTACCATGCAGCTGCTTCAGCGCACCAACGAAAACCCCGCCACGGTGTTCGGCCAGATCGAGCGGTTTATGGACTACGTGGCAGGCCACCAGGGCAAAAATTTCCGCTGCCAGGTGAGCCGCAAAAGGCTGACTGATCAGGTGGAGCTGGCGGTGATCGAGCCCGTTTGCGGCAGCAACACCTACCTGCTCCGTGCCGGCAACACCCTGGTGATGCTGGATTCCGGCTACGCCCTGTATGAAAAGGAAATGCAGGGCATCTTCCGCCGCCTTTACCCCGACTGGGAGGGGCTGGAGAAGCACTTTTATATCTCCCATGCGGATGTGGATCACTGCGGCCTCTTGCGCGCCCTGGAGGGGGAGGGCACGGTGCATTTAAACCCCCTCTCCTACGAGAGCCTGCGCCGCCAGGGCCTGGGTGTGGAGGACAACCGGGAAACCCGAATGTTCTGCTTCGGCTACTCCCGCTTAAGCCGCCTGATCTCCGGCTATGAGCCGCCGCTGCTGGAGCGGGTGGAGATCTACGGCCAAGGGGCGCCCCGGGAGCATGAGGAGCTTTTGCGCATCGGTGAAATGCCCATCGGGGATCTGACCTTTCAAATTTGGGAGGGCTCCGGCGGCCATTTGGCCGGCGAGCAGATCTATGTGGAGCCCGCCCAGGGCATCCTTTTCACCGGCGATAACTTTTTGGATTTCAAGGGCTTCTCTAAGGAGCTTCAGGACTTTAATGCCATCGCTCCCTACCTGATGCGCTCGGTAAACGTGGACAGCCGCAAGGCCTCCCTGATGCGCCGGGCCGTGGGGGATATGGCTGCCCGCATTGCCGCCCAATTGGGCCGACCCGCCCTGATCCTGGGCGGCCACGGCTCCCCCGCCGGGTATGACGGGGAGGGCTTCAAAAGGGCGGAAGGGTTTGAGCAGATCGGGTAAACAGGGAAAAATGAAAGCAAGCGATGCTGGTTTTGCGTCGCTTGCTTTTTGTTTTTCGGCAAAATTGGCGGAGCCCTTGTATTATTCCATATGCTTAGATTGTTTACGCTCCTGCAATGTTCAAATGAATTGGTCTAAACCGTTTTGCTCAATCAAATAAATAAGCGTCTCACGGAGCTTTGGCACAATTGTTTCAGGGCAATCCCGATGGCCGAAAAAAGTACAGGCAAGCAAGTATAACCCTCCCCCCGATATGGGATATATCCCACACGATTTATCGCAGGTTGGGTTAAACTCAAATCACGACTTATCGTAGGAGGGATGTGCATGACGACTAAAGAAGCGGTTGCACAGCGCATCCTGGCTCTTTGCAGGGAACGGAATTTGGCGGTCAATGCTCTGGCGAATCTCTGCGGCGTTGCTCCCTCCACGATTTACAGTATGCTCAATGAAAAAAGCCAGAATCCCGGCGTGGTCTCCTTGAAAAAGCTCTGCGACGGGCTGGAGATCAGCCTGCGCGAATTCTTCGATGACGAACTGTTTGAGGATTTGGAGCAGGAAATTCAATAAAATGTCTTACTTGTAAATTCTTTTAATTCCATACACAAATCGCCCCCTTTTAGCGTCTATTGAGTAAAGGAGGCGATTTTTGATGCTGGACCGAAATCTTTCATTGCTGTTTGCCCTTTTGATCTCCGCTGCGTTTTTGCTGGCCGGGTGCCAGATGGCCCCTACGGTGGACCGGGTGAACCCGGTGGCCTCCTATGTGCGGACGGTTGAATAAAGGCGGTCCCTGTGCTACAATCAGGGCACAGGAGGCGAACCAAATGAAATTTATTTCGTGGAATGTCAACGGCCTGCGCGCCTGCCTGGGCAAGGGCTTTATGGATTATTTCAACGCCCAGCAGGGGGACTTTTTCTGTTTGCAGGAAACCAAATTGCAGCCCGGCCAGGTCGATCTGGATCTGCCCGGCTATCATCAGTACTGGAACAGCGCTGAAAAAAAAGGCTACTCCGGCACGGCTATCTTTGCCAAAGAGGAGCCCTTAAGCGTGGCCTATGGCATCGGCATTGAGGCCCATGACCATGAGGGCCGGGTGATCACTCTGGAATACCCGGATTTTTACCTCGTTACCTGCTACACCCCCAACAGCCAAAGGGAATTGGCCCGGCTGGACTACCGGATGCAGTGGGAGGACGCTTTCAGAGATTACCTGTGCAGGCTGGATGAAAAAAAGCCGGTGATCCTCTGCGGCGATCTGAACGTGGCTCATGAAGACATTGATCTTAAAAATCCCCAGGCCAACCGGCAGAACGCGGGGTTCACCCGGGAGGAGCGGGATAAATTTACCCAGCTTTTGGATCGGGGCTTTACGGATACCTTCCGCCTCCTGCACCCGGATGAAGGGGAGCGCTACTCCTGGTGGAGCTATATGTTCCGCAGCCGGGACAGGAACGCGGGCTGGCGCATCGACTATTTTGTGGTGAGCCAGCGGCTTAACGACCAGGTGAAGCTGGCCGATATTCACGACCAGGTGTTCGGCAGCGATCATTGCCCTGTGGTTTTAGAGTTAAGAGTGAAGAACTAAGAGTGAAGCGTTTTAGTTTCTTACCTCCACCCGGAAGGGACTTGAACGAAGCGTATTGCCCCTTCGGGTGCTGCCTCCAGGCGCAGCCTGGCACCCGGAAGCAACTCAAACGAAGCACACTGTCCCTTCGGGAGCTGGGTTCAGGGGCTCAGCCCCTGGCAGGCAAGGGGCTTGCCCTGGGATATACATATCGTGTATAATAGATGCAACACGCATAAAGGAGACTGCATCATGGAAAAGTCCAAGGTATATTTTACGGATTTCCGCACCGTGGCCAACGGGGAGGGCCTGGCGATCAAATTAAAGAAGCTTTTGAAGAAGGCCGGTATCGGTCAGATTGATATGGAAGGCAAGTTCGTGGCCATCAAGATGCATTTCGGCGAGATGGGCAACCTGTCGTTTCTCAGGCCCAACTATGCCAAGGCGGTGGCTGACCTGGTGCGGGAGATGGGCGGCAAGCCTTTCCTTACCGACTGCAACACCCTGTATGTGGGCAGCCGCAAAAACGCCCTGGAGCATCTCTACTGCGCCTGGGAAAACGGCTTCACGCCCCTTTCCGCAGGGTGCCCCATTCTCATTGCCGACGGCCTCAAGGGTACCGACGAGGTGGAGGTGCCGGTGGTGGGCGGCGAGTATGTGAAAAACGCCAAGATCGGCCGGGCGGTGATGGATGCTGACATCTTTATCAGCCTCAACCACTTCAAGGGCCACGAGTCCACGGGCTTTGGCGGGGCCATCAAGAACATCGGCATGGGCTGCGGCTCCCGGGCGGGCAAGATGGAGCAGCACTGCTCCGGCATCGCCATCATTGAGGAGGAGTTGTGCAAGGGCTGCAAGCTGTGCCAGAAGCAGTGCGCCAACAATGGCCTGGTCTTTGATGAAGCCACCCGCAAAATGAAGGTGGATGAAAACAACTGCGTGGGCTGCGGCCGCTGCCTGGGAGCCTGCAACTTCGACGCCATCTCCTTCAAGGATGACATGGCCGCCGATACCTTGAACCGCCGCATGGCTGAGTATGCTAAGGCCGTGGTGGATGGGCGGCCCCACTTCCACGCCTCCTTGGTGATGGACATCTCCCCCAACTGCGACTGCCACTGCGAAAACGACGCGCCCATCCTGCCGGATGTGGGTATGTTCGCTTCCTTTGACCCTGTGGCCCTGGATCAGGCCTGCGCCGACGCCTGCCTGAAGCTGGAGCCCATGCCCAACAGCCAGCTGAGCGACAATATGAAGAAGCCTGGCTTCCACGATTATCATGACCACTTCCGCAACTCTACCCCCGAATCCCGCTGGGAGAGCTGCCTGGAGCAGGCAGAAAAGATCGGCCTGGGCAGCCGGGCCTATGAAATCATGAAGATGTAATCAAGGCGTAAGCAAAAAAACACCTGCCTATTGGCAGGTGTTTTTGATTGGTTTGTTAGCGCTGCACGCGGCCGGTGCCGGAGCCCTTCATGAGGGATTCTACCTCGGACACGGAAACGCGGTTGTAGTCGCCGTTGATGGTGTGCTTCAGGCAGGAAGCGGCCACGGCGAACTCCAGGGCCTGCTGCTCGTCGCCGTAGGTGTTGAGGCCATAGATGAGGCCGCCGCCGAAGGAGTCGCCGCCGCCCACCCGGTCAACGATGTTGGTGATGGAATACTTGCGGGACAGGAAGAAGTCCTTGCCGTTGTACAGGCAGGCGCTCCAGTCGTTGTGGTTGGCAGACTTGCTTTCACGCAGGGTGATGGCCACCCGCTTGATGTTGGGGAAGGTGGCCATGGCCAGGGCAGCGATGGCCTTGTAGTTTTCGATGTTCAGTTCGCCCTCTTCAACGGCAGCCTGGGATTCAGCCTTGAGGCCCAGAGACTTCTGAAAGTCTTCCTCGTTAGCGATCACGGTGTCCACATACTTGACCAGCTCGGTCATGACTTCCTTGGCGTCCTTGCCGTACTTCCACAGGTTCTTGCGGTAGTTCAGGTCGCAGGAAACGTGCAGGCCCATTTCCTTGGCAGC
>JAFUPO010000134.1 GCA_017481185.1 Clostridia bacterium
GCTGAGAAGCCAGCGAACCGCCGTTATCCCAAAGAATCAAACGGGAAAAAGCGCAAAGGGCAGCGACCGTATCTTCGTCTGCTTGCTCAGGAGAGGTCCACTTGATCCACTGACGCTCCGGTAAAGGTATGAGATCCTCAAGCATTTGGAAACAATCCTCATGGCTCTCGCTACAAAGAAGCATGAGATGGGTTGCCACGCCCTGCAAACGAAGCAAGCGATGGATGCTTAAACAAAGGTTGAGCAAAGTCGAAGGGCGAGCTTGTGCAACGTGCAAAAACCACAGGGGGAGATCTCCGCTGATACCAAACCGCCAGAGAACTTCTTTGCTCGCCGGGCTTGTGTGCTCAACGCCCATGCCGCGCAAAAGCAGGCAGGCGCCTAGCCGGGCAGCATCGCCTTGCTCCTGCGGCGTAAGCCCTGCATGGCGAAGTGCAGAAAGGCTTTGCGTCTGTGCCAGCTTCAAAATCGTAAGCGCCTTTCGGGGGTGATCATACCGCTCCTGTACCCCCGCGGGCGTAAGCAGGCTTTCCTCAGCCAGCACGGTTGCAAACAGCAGCTGAACCCTGCCTTTAGCAGGCAGCATGAGCTGACAGCGCAGGCTCATACAGGGATGGATGGGCGCACCAGCCATTGAGCTTACTGCCTGAATAGGCCTCTGCATATCTGCTGGATGAAAGAGGCTGCCATTGCGCCCAACAAAAGCACACCGGTCCGTTTGCCAGGCATAGTGCAGCACCTGGCCGTCACAGCTGAGGGTGTGGGTCAGGGTCGGGGAAGGCTCGCTGGGCTGGCGGGGTCTGCGTCGAGCGATCAGCGTACGGGGAGATAGCTGGGCGGTTTCCACAAACAGCTCGCGAAAGGCGGGATGGGCCAGGTCTGCCTGCTTATCAAGAAGCGTTAGGGCGAAGAAGCTGGCAGCCTCCAGGATGCGGTCAGTCTTTTGTTGGTTTTCTATCTCCATCAGATGCAGAAAAGCACCGTCAATCGGGTTGACCCAGCAGGTGAGCGTAACGGAAAGCTCATCAACCAGCCGATGATAGATGGCGCGGCCTGCGGAGAAGGTTACAGAGCCTGGCAGCAGCGGATCGGTGGGTTGAAAGACACGATTGGCAGAGCCTTCGCGCAGGTAAAACTGGATGCCTTCCTTTCTGCCAGCTTCACCTGAAAAGCGATTGAGCATCAGCCCTTCGTGGCACATAAATCCGTTGCCCAGCGCATCTGCAAAAAGCGTACTTGCGCCTCCGCTTAGGATCTGGCCGGCCAAAGGCAATGCAAAAGGCTCGGCTTGATAGGCATCCTGCCATTCTTCCTGAGCGAGTGTTTCGCGCTTTTTAATCTGTGGGATTCTGCGGTTTGGTGCGCGATCTGCCATGTTTTCCTCCAATAAAAAGCGGTAGGCCTGAGCAGCGGGCAAAGCCATTAGGCAGCGGGTCAGAAATCCATTGGTCAATGCGTTTGTCAAAGCGCATAGAACCATTCCCTGATGGTGAGCCATTTGACTGCGGATAAGGCGATGCCCTTCGCCTTTGGGGATTCGGGAGGGGTTGAAATCTGCCGCCTCATAAAGCCCGGTAGGACAAGCCCAGCCACGGTTCATCATTCGGATAAGGTTTTCGGCAGTGCGGCGGGGCATTAGGGAGGCAGCCAGCGCAGAGGCATAGGGAGCGATCACCTTATCCTGGCTACCGCTATTCAAAGCCAACTCTGACAGGCCAAAGGCTTTGTACTGATAGTTGAGCTGTGGGTCAAAGGCATAGTAACCGCTCTCTGAAATGCCCCAAGCACCGCCTAAAGGGTGCCGGGCTTGGGCTCTCGCGGCATTTTTGCAGATGCCGTGCAGCAAAGTGCCTGGGATCAAAGGCAACAGGATGTGAGGCATCCAATACTCAAACAGGGTGCCGCTCCAGCTTAGCAAACTGACGCCGCCGGATGTTTTAACCAGCGGCCTGCCCAAGCGAAACCAATGGCGCAGCGGTACCTGCTGGGTCATAACTGCAAGGTAGCTAACAAGCCGCGCCTCGCTGGCCATAAGATCATAGTGGGCAGGGGTAAA
>JAFUPO010000135.1 GCA_017481185.1 Clostridia bacterium
CTACGATGCGATGTAGGGGGGCATTGTATATGCCCCCGTAACGTTCCACCCGGAGGGAACTATGCAAAGGGTATTCGCTCCATCGGGCACTGCCTCCAGGCGCAGCCTGTCGGGCGGATAAAGGATCCGCCCCTACGACGCGATGTAGGGGGGCATTCCATATGCCCCGTTCAAAGCCGCCTCTGTGCTTTCGCTAGTCGCCTGCGGCGACCTTGCAGGGAGCCGATTCACCGTAGGGGACGGGTCTCCCGTCTCGCTTTTCAAAACTAAAACCCTTAGTTCTTAACGCTTCACTGGTGATCCCGTGACTTCGTCACAGAATCACCCTCTCTCCCTTCCTGACCCGCTCCCGAACCTCCGCCTTCTGCTCGGGGCTCCACAGCCGGGGATCCTCCTGCATCACCGCCGCTCCCTGCCGGGCCCCGTTCTCCGGGGGCCGCATCTGCCCCGTGGCCACGCTCTGGGCCAGCTGCTGGGCCGCCTGCCGGGCCGCGTACTGCATGAGCAGCGGCTCCAGCTCCCGCCCATGGGCCACCCGGAAGGCCGTTTCCACATCCAGCCCCACCTGAGGCTGCACCAGATGCACAAAGGCCGGGTTTTGCATCTCCCGATCCAGGTCAAAATTGGGCATCAGCTTTTTCAGCGCCTGGGCCTGCTCCCACAATTGCCTGAACCGCTCCTGCATTTGGGCTTCCTCCTGATCGGCGTCGGGCTTCACCCCCATTTCGCGCAAAAGCTCAGCTGTTTCAGCACCCAGCCCGCGCAGCAGCGCCTCCTGCATTTCCTGACCCGCCGCCCCCGCACCCGGCACAGCTGCCTGCGCAGCCGCTTCAGGCGCACCACCCTCTGCCAGGATCCTCTCAGGCCGCTGGGCCTCTTCCTCCGCCGCCAGCACCTGGGCCAGCCGCTTCATCTTCTCGGTTTCCATTATGGCACTTTCTCCTTTCTATAGTCCCCTCTTCGGAACTATAGCATTATAATAATATCCCTTTCGGCATTTGTCAATACCAAATGCGAAAATTTGTTCTCATTTATTTTTGACACAAAAACACCGCCCGGGCGGCTGTGCCGCCAGGGCTGAGCCCTGGACCCCAGCTCCCGAAGGGGCAATCGCCATTTGCACCATTTCTTCCGTGCGGGGCCTCGCGGGCGGATACAGGATCCGCCCCTACGGTACCCGATGTAGGGGGGCATTGCATATGCCCCCGCCTTTGTAAAACTTAATTCCGAATGTCTGATTTAAAAAACACCGCCCGAAGCTTTTCGCTCCAGGCGGCTCATGTTATTCAGTCAGCTCTACCTTTGACATATCCACCTTCACCTGGTATTTGGGGCCGGGGGTGTACAGGTAATCAAAAATGCCCACGTACTCGGTGGCATATTCCAACCAAACCTCTTCGCTGCGCAGGTAGTTCAGTTGCCGTTCCTGGGTGCTGCCCTGGAGGCTGACCACATAGAAGGTCGCTTCCACCTGGGTTTCCTCCGGCGCCAGATCCAGCTCCTGATCGTAAATGTACTCGCCTCCAAAGTTCAGCCAGCTGCCTCCCACCCCGGTGCCCTTCCACCGAAGGTTCACCAATGGGCAGTCCCCTTCCTTGGTGATGCGGGCGGTGACCTCCCAAAGGTCGTAGTCATCCATATACAGCAAATAATGATAGGGCGTCATGTTGTCCCAGAATTCCTCAGTGTCCCGGATCTGCCCCATGACTCGCTCATCCGGAACCTGGCGTGCGTTCAGCACCTCCACCTGCACCGGCTGGTCATAGCTTTGTTCTGCCAGGTAGGGCGAAAGCACCTGGATGGTTGCCGTAAACGCCTTTTCGGTGCCCGGGTGCCAAGTCACATCGCAGAGCAGCTCCGCTTTTTCGATGGCTTCTTTCAGATCAACGCCCTTGCGGGCCATCATCCGCAGATGGTACTCGCCATTGGCCAGGCCCAGGGGATCCTCTCGAATCCATTCATAGCCCAGGACGCTGTCCATTTCCTCCAGCACCATTTTGACCCACACATCATCCGTAGCGTTTTTGAAGCGGAAGTTTTCCACCCCCACCCGGTACCCCTGGGGCACATGGAGCTGAAGCCGTACCCAGTAGCTGACGAGCCCCGCGCTTTCCCCTTTTTTCTGTTCTCGCAGCAGCCGCCCCGCGTCTATCCAGCTCATATCGCTGAATAGCTGATAATGCTCCTCATTTGTGCTCTGGACCCAATCCCCCGGGACAGAAAAAGAGTAATAATGCTCCTGATCATAGATCAGCTCCCGGGGGTCTTCAAACGCTTCCTGCCACACCGGATACTCCTCATAGGAGGTCAGTACCACAAAGGCTTCCTCAGCCAGAACAGTGACCGGGAAAAGCAGTAAGCACATCATAAGCCCTTTAACCACGGCGTATAGGATCGTTCTTCGGTCTATCATCATAATAGTATTCTCCCACGTCCGGCACGACCGGTTCATCTTCTGTATGATAGAGTATCACAATTTCGATATAAGGTTCAACGCCATATTCCGTTCTCCTGTCATCAAAATAGGCAGACACCGGGCGATTATAGCGTGATGCCGTTTCTCCGGAGTAAAAAAGGCCCGAGGCGCCTGTCTTTGTAATAATACCTGCATGGCTCAAATCTTTTTCATTTTTGCCATTGTGTGCAAAGAATACTACATCTCCTTCTCGAACTATTCCCGTCTCTACCAGTTTGGCATACTGCTCATCGATTGACAGCTTTCCGCCTTCCGACAAAGGACCATCCCTGCCTATGCGAATCACACCCCTTACCTGGGGATGCGGCTCTTTATAATCAATTCCTTTATACTCGCCGCCAGTCAGCTGGGCATAAAGCTGGTCTACATGAATCAACGAATCATCATCCAGTTCCATTCCCATGGCTCTTAGTACGCCACCGGCATAGGAAGCGCAACGATTCCTTCTCGCCGCAGCAGCCTCTGGATGCCCGCTATTTGAGTCATATCGATAGGTGCCATCCTTTGTGACAAGAAAGTCTTTTCCTGTTCTTTCTTTATACTCGGCCAGTACAGCTTCTCTTTCTCTTTCAATAATCTCTTCCGCGTTGTTATAAGCCAGCGCATACATAAGGCCCTTTTCAAAATCCAGGCTTTCTTCGGGCGCTCGCTTGTCTCCTTCATCCTGAATTTCGTGAATAACGTCCCAAAATGCCGGTGTGCTTTTGCCTTGTGGGCTGATTCCATTTAATGGATTGCTCATCTTCAGTATTTCAGGTGTTCCCCTACCCCCTCTGAGCAGCATCCCTTCAGAGCTACCGGTGTTGACCCCCTCCAACTCAGCCTGTGTCAGCCCCCTATTGACCAGCGCCTCCTGGTCATAAATCCCCACCCGGTTCATAGC
>JAFUPO010000136.1 GCA_017481185.1 Clostridia bacterium
AAAGGCTGCCGATGCACCGCCTCGGCGGGCTGCCACCACGGCAGCGCCTACCTTCATGCGCTTGTCAAAGCCGGTGGAATAAAAAAGACGCGTCATAAAGGCCGACAGGGTGGGGTTCGCCGCCGCATAGTATACCGGGCTGGCTGCCACCAGGCCATCCGCCTCCTCAAAGAGGCGAGCCGCTTCGTTTACTGCATCCTCAAACACGCACTTGTTCAGCTGGCCGCAGCGCCCGCAGGCAATGCAGCTGCGGATGGGCATCTGGCCGATGTGCAGGATGCTAGCCTCAATCCCTTCCTTTTCAAAAACATTCTGCATCTCCTTTAGAGCCTGGGCTGTGTTTCCGTCTTTATGGGGGCTGCCGTTGATCATTAAAACTTTCATATGCGTCCTCCGATGTTTGCTTGCTGCTTACAGTTTAGCACAATTTTTTGTTTGGTCAATCCAAAGGTTGTGATAAAGCATACTTATTCCCCAGTGATCTGTATAAAAAATAACTTCCCGATAAACGGTTTTTAAGTACAATATATGGTATAGGCTGTTTATTGCGACCGTTTTTAAAGGAGAAGTGCATATGAAAAAGATCGCCATCCGTCGTCATGTATGGTCGCTGCTGTGGGTGGGATGGGTTGCTGTCGCCCTCAGCCAGGTGCTGTCTTTCGGCTATGGCATGATGGTTCCCGACATCATGAGGGCCTTCCAACTGGATTACACCCAAATCGGCCTGGTAGGCTCTGTTACAGCCTGGGTGTCTGTTGCGGCAAACATTCCCATATCCGGCCTTGCAGCCAAAGCCAACCCCAAATACGCGCTGCCCGTCATCTATCTGCTGGTGGGAGCAGGCTGCCTCATCTTCGGCATCGCCCCCGCCCTGCCGTGGCTTTATGCGGGGCGCATCCTTTCCGGTGCTGCCGGGGCAGGCCTCATCTCTGCGCTGGTGGTGGTCAAAATGCGCTGGGTGCCCTCCAGCCGTATGGAGGAGGTCAACGGCATTGAAAACTTTGTGCAGCCCATCGGTCAAACCTTCGCTACCCTGTTTATGGCCCCCTTGATGGCTCTGCTGGCAGGTTGGCGGGGCGTGTACTTCGCCGTGGGTGCTTTGATGCTGCTGTGCGCCCTGCTATGGCTGCCTGCGTTCAGCCGCGTGAACCGCCAGATTGCGCCTATACCAACGTCGGCAAAGCAGCACGCAAAAGAAGAAAGCGTGTTTGGCGCCCTCAAGCAGGCGCTGTCGAAACCCATGGTGCTGCTCTACGCCGTCGCATACCCTGGAAAGATCCTTATCTGGATCGGCTTTTTCTACTACTTCCCCTCCTTTTTTATGGAGGTGCGGGGGTTCACCGCCGCCCAGGCCGGGCTGGCAACGGGCCTTTTTCCAGTGTTTTCAGCCATCGCCTCCATCCTATCGCCCCGCATTGCCGCCCGCTTCAAGCTGAACAAATCGCTGCTGGTGGGCTCGGGCCTCCTGCTTTGCATCGGCTATTATGCCATGCTGCAAATCTCCAGCCTGCCTGTGATCTGCATCGTCAGCGCCGTTACGGGCTTTCTCAGCTATATCGCAACGCCGGTTTATTTCACCAATATGTACCGCCTGGGCCTCACCCCCAAGGGCGTGCAGATGGCCACCTCCGTGCTGCTCACCATGGTATCCGTCGGCTCTGCCCTGGGCGCAGGCATCGTAGGCCGTATGATTGACACCCTAGGCTTTGAACAGGGCCTATTATACGCTTGCTTTACGCCATTATGGTTCTCCTTTTTCACCGCCCTTTCGCCCAATGTGCCCAGAGGCGCAAGGAGTGATAAATAATACTTATCTCTGTGCAATCAAACAAAAAAATAACTTTTCTAAATACATTTTTTGTCGTATATTGTTTGTAACAAACCTGCAGGCACGTTCGAACAACTGAATCCGCTACAATTGAATACTGGCTCGACGACAACAAAAAGGGAGGAGTTTTGATGGGTAAGCAACCAATCAAAAAGAATGTGTGGACCCTTCTGTGGGTGGGCTGGATCGCCATTGCCCTTTCCCAGGTGCTCACCTTCGGCTACGGCATGATGGTGCCAGGCATCATGGAATCCTTCGGCATGGACTATGGCACCATCGGCATGGTCGGCTCCGTGGCAGGCTGGGTGGCTGTGTTCGCCAACATTCCCATTGCTGCGCTGGCAGCCAAATCCAACCCCAAGTATGCCCTGCCCGTGATCTACGGGGGCTTCGGCCTGGGCTGCATCCTCTTTGCTACAGCTCAGTCCCTGGTAATGCTGTATATGGGCCGCATCATCGTAGGCGTGGCCGGAGACGGTCTCATTTCCGCCCTGGTGGTTATTAAGGTTCGTCACGTCCCCGGCGACC
>JAFUPO010000137.1 GCA_017481185.1 Clostridia bacterium
CGGTGAGGCCCGATACGGAGCGCAGGCTGGGATCCAGCCCAGCGCGAACAGAGTCACGCATCATGGCAAGATGACCGGCCATCTGTGCGGTGAGGGTGGCCTCGTTGATGCCGCTTTCCTGGCTTTGCAGGCGTAGGGCCACAGCGCCCAAAGAGCCGCTCCCTGCCAGGGCAACCAGCTCATGCACCGTATAATCCATCAGCCTCGCCTCCTTGCCAGATAGGTTACTGTATTGATGCCGTGCACCGCTTCCAGGGCGCGGAGCATCATGGGCTCCAGAGGATCGTCTAGCTCAATGGCCATCACTGCCTCGCTGCCTGCTTTTTTGCGAAACACTCGCATGGTGGCAATGTTCAGCCGCCAGCCTGCCAACAGGCCGCTGACGCTGGAGATGGCGCCGGGAGCATCCTGGTGCTGGATGATCAAGGTATTCTCCTTGCCGGAGAAGCCCACCTCCAGACCGTTCAAAGAATTGACCATGATATTGCCCCCGCCGATGGAAGAAGCCTGAACGGAAACCCGCTTGCCGGATTCGCCCCAAGCGTCGATCACCAGCGTGTTAGGGTGTACGCCCCGCAGCTTTACCGTTTCAAAGGTAAATTGAAGGCCAGCCGCCTGGGCCAATTCCAGGCTGCGGCGCAGGCGCAGGTCATCCACGGGCATCCCCATCAAGCCCCCCACCACAGCCCGATCCGTACCGTGGCCCTGGTAGGTTTTGGCGAAGGAGCCGTGAAAGCCAATCTTTGCCCCGGCTACTTTTTCGCCCAGCAGCCCCAGAACTACCTGGCCAATGCGGGCAGCGCCTGCCGTGTGGGAACTGGAAGGCCCGACCATCACCGGACCGATAATATCAAACAGATCCATGCATCCCATCCTTTATAGTTCAGGATGCTTTTAGTATACCGCCATTGTGGGGTTTGTCAATCAAGAAAGGGTGAAAAAAGAATGATCCGTAACATCGTTTTTGATATGGGCAACGTGCTTAGGGATTTTAATCCCCGCTTGTCTACGGCGCCCTATATTAAGGATGAGGAAGATGCTTGCCTGGTGCGTGACACGGTCTTTGGCTCAAATGAATGGAAGCTGTTAGACCGGGGTGCCATCACCTATGAGGAGGCGCAAAGGCGCTGGGCTGACCGCCTGCCCCAAAGGCTCCATGCGCCGATGGCACAGGTGGTGGCCCATTGGCATGAGCATATGCCGGAGATACCTGGTATGACAGCGCTGGCCAAAGCCTTGCAGGAAAAAGGCTACCATTTATATCTCTTATCCAATGCCAGCGTGCGCTACGACGTGTTCAAGGAGCTTTTGGGCCCCCTGAAATATATGGAGGGAGCGGTGGTCTCCGCCTATTATGGGTATCTCAAGCCTGAAAAGGAATTGTATCAGGCGCTTTTTGATAGGTATCAATTGAAGCCGGAGGAGTGCTTTTTTATTGACGACCAGCCCCTGAACATTCAGGCGGGCCGGGCGCTGGGGATGGCGGGCCATGTATTTGATCAGCAAAACATTCAGGCGCTGCGCGACGCCTTGAGGGAGGCGGGCGTTCGTTTATAAAACAAATTTGATTAAAAATGTTCGGCTATGGCGAGAGGGTTCAAGGGAAAAATTGCGGCTCATGGGCGAAACTTACCTTTTTTGACCGGATAGTACATTTTGTTCGTAAGGTTCGATAAAAAGGCATATTTTTCGAAAAATATTCTGAAAATCTCTTGATTTTATCGGCAATTTCGTGTACAATAAAGCCGTATTTTCGATTTAATGTTCGGTTTTTTACAAACGAACACGCTGTGAAAATACATTCCTAATCGAACTTGAGGAGGACAAAGACCATGAAAAAGTTTGTAGCCCTGCTGCTGGTGCTGACTCTGTGCCTGTCTGCCTTCGCCTTCACCGCCTCTGCCGAGGTTGCTGATGTGAAGCTGGGCGTTATCCTGCTGCATGACGAGAACTCCACCTACGACCTGAACTTCATCAACGGCGTGTACGATGCCATGAAGGCTCTGGGCCTCTCCGAGGAACAGGTAATTATGAAGCGCAACATCCCCGAATCTCAGGAGTGCACTGACGCCGCTCTGGACCTGGCTGATGAAGGCTGCAACATCATCTTCGCCAACTCCTTCGGCCATGAGACCTATCTGCTGGATGCTGCCAAGCAGTGCCCTGAAGTGCAGTTCTGCCACGCCACCGGCACCATGGCTCACACTGCTGAGCAGGCCAACTTCCACAACGCTTTCGCCGCTATTTATGAAGGCCGTTATTTGGCTGGCGTTGCCGCTGGCCTGAAGCTCAACGAGCTGAAGGAAGCTGGCAAGCTCAAGGGCGAAAAGCCTCTGATGGGCTATGTTGGCGCTTTCACTTATGCTGAGGTGATCTCCGGCTACACCTCCTTCTATCTGGGCGCCAAGTCCGTCTGCCCGGACGTCGTCATGAAGGTCCAGTTCACCGGTTCCTGGTATGACGAGATGGAAGAGAAGACCGCTGCCGAGGCGCTGATCACCGCTGGCTGCGACCTGATCTCCCAGCATGCTGACTCCATGGGCGCTCCCACTGCCTGCGAGAACGCTGGCGTCCCCAACGTTTCCTACAACGGCTCTACCGTGGCTTCC
>JAFUPO010000138.1 GCA_017481185.1 Clostridia bacterium
AAGAGAAAAATTTGAAAAAATTAATACCTGAATAGCGTTTGAAATATTACGTCAATGCTCTCTAGCTAGACCTTCACAACATTTTGAGTTGGTAGCCGTAAAGATCCATTGCGAGAGAGACGCCAATTAAGAGACCTAAGGCTCAATTAGTTGAGAGGGGAGTTGAGACTAACAACATCACGGCAAAAGAGGTGCGTTCGGATAAGAGGAAATGTTAGTCTCAACTAACCAATGAGAGTATATCACATCTTGAGCAAATGTCAACCGTTTTTTTGCTAAAAATAAAAGTTGACATATCAACAACAAGGGACTATAATGTCACTGTCATTTGTTGATATGTCAACAAAATGGCAATGAAAGGAGCCACTCTGCAATGATGAGCCGTTTTGAACAGTTTTCCTTTGCAATCTCGGGTATTTATCGCTGCATCCAGAAAATTGAGCGTGATGAGATGGTCGCCTATGGCTTCAAAGGCGCGTACGCTCAATATCTGGCTGCGATGAGTCGCTTTCCTGAGGGCGTTACCGCAGCGCAGCTCTGCGACATCTGCGAAAAAGACAAAGCGGCTGTTTCAAGGGCTGTTGCTGAAATGGAGGATAAGGGGCTGCTGGTGCGTGAAGGAACCAGCGGTTATCGTGCCCCACTGAAGCTGACCGCTCAGGGGCTGGACGCTGCTGATTTTGTTTGTCAACGCGCTCAGGCTGCGGTAGCGGCGGCCGGGCATGGCCTGACAGACGAAAAGCGTAGCGTATTCTATGAGGCGTTGGGGCTAATCGCCTCCAATTTGCAGCGCATCAGCCGAGAGGGTATTCCTGATAACGAAGAATAAAGGAGAAAACAAATGAGCGTTCGAATTATTGTTGATTCCACTACTGATCTGACACCGGCGATTAAAAAGCGTTTGACCGTGGTTCCCCTAACCATCCATTTTGGCGAGGAAGAGTATGTGGACGGCATCACCCTGTCACACCAGGCTTTTTATGAAAAACTGGTGGAAGGGGATGTGCTGCCCACCACCAGCCAGCCCACCCCTGCTGCCTTTGAGAAGGTATATCGAAAGGTTCAGGCAGCAGGCGATTCAGCCGTTGTGCTGACCGTTTCCTCCAAGCTGTCGGGCACCTATCAAAGCGCCACCATTGCTGCGGATGGCTATGATAACGTGTATATTGTGGATAGCCAGTCTGTGGCCATTGGCTTAGGTATTCTGGCGGAGCTGGCTCTTCGCCTGGCTGACGAGGGGCTGGATGCTGAAACCATTGCGCAGCGCCTTATCCAGGAGCGCGAAAACGTGCGCCTGGTAGCTATGCTGGACACCCTTGAATATTTGAAGCGCGGCGGGCGCATTTCAAAAACCGTTGCTTTTGCTGGCGGCCTTCTTTCGATTAAGCCGGTGATCAGCATCCGTGAGGGCGTTATTGAGATGCTGGGCAAAGCACGGGGTTCTCGACAGGGTAATAATCTTCTGGTAAAGGAGATTCAGGCGGCTGGCGGCGTGGATTTTGATAAGCCTCTTCTGTTGGGCTACACGGGCTTGAGCGACACCTTATTGCAAAAGTATATGGTGGATAGCGCCTTCCTATGGCAGCATCATGTGGCTGACCTGCCCTACACCATTATCGGCAGCGTAGTGGGCACCCATGCTGGGCCTGGAGCAGTGGCGGTTGCCTTTTTTAAGAAGGATTAATGAATTCAGCCTGGTCTTGGTGGATCAGGCTGAACTTTTTTATATGCAATAAAGAGCCAGATTTTGCGATCTGGCTCTTTAGGGTCAAGGGCGGATGAGGCGAACGCGGCGGCGGGCAGCATAATCGAGGGTCATCCAGTATTCCAAACCGCCGTAGTTATCGGTTTCAAAATACCACCGGGCCATAGGAATGTCGGCAAGGGATGAGGCGATGCGCCAACTGCCGCTGCGCGTTTGATAGTAAATGGAGGCGTTTACCAGCCGTTCAAAGGTGGCTGATGGGGCAGAGTCCACCACTCGCACCATGGCGCCATCGTCGGAGATGCCGCTAATCATGGCGATGTGCCCTCTTGCCACGGAGAAGCTGAACATACAGCCTTCTTGCAGCAGCTGCCCGATCTTCTTTTTGCTTTCAATCAGATCCCGGGCTGTTTCAAAACCATAAATCTGCGAAGCTTCACGCAAGAGCCGCTCATTGTTGGTGCCGTCAGCGGTTAAGCAAAGGGAAAAGGTTTGGGCTAGCTGGGCAGGCAAGGCGTCCTGGCTTGTAACACCCAAGCGGTTCAAGGCGTGGGAAAGCGCAAAAATTGCGCAGCCGGATTGATCTAAATTGCTCTTGCGATATTGCTTATCCAGCCACCAGCCGTCTTTCTGGCTGTAAACAGCCAGGGGTACATTGCTCACTTCGCCTTGAACAGTGAATTCTTCTGATACAGAAACGCTTACCCCGTCCCGATCCTCAATGGTCACGGTAAGGGTATAGACCCCTGCCGATCGGGGCCGGTAGGAGGCTTCAAAATGGTCTGTCACCTCACCAGAAAAGATCTCTTTGCCGTCTTTGTACAGCGTATACTGGCATTGGTGATTGGTCCATGCGGTAACGGTTACATCCAAAATGCCGCCTACCGGCAGGCTGTTAGCGCTTAGGGCAAGGGCGGCCTCGCCTGCGGGCAACAGATGAACATTGTCGCTTGGAATCGCAAAACCGCTGTAAGAAGCCAGAAAAGCAACTTTCTTTGTGCTGGCGTTTACCCAAGCGCCATAAAGATATTGGTTCTGGTCGTTAAAGAAACCGCAGGCATACAGGGGCTCCTCCAGGCCATTCTGTCCGTGGATCACAGCGATTTGATAATATAGGGGCTCGTCATCAAAGGCCTTGAACTCCTTTTTTAAAGCGTTCATTCCCTGAGAAACAGCCTCCATAGGCGTTAGCCCATCCAGCGTATCCTCGCTGTCCTCAGGCCCGGTGAGGCAGATAGCAGCCGTTGGGGCATAGCCGCAACCCAGGTCGCTCAGCACCAGGCAGTAATCACCCTCTACGATGGTTACAGTTACTTCGTCGCCAAGGGCCAGGGTTCCTATGATTTTATCAGAGGCGGCGGTTCCAGCCCGCAAAGGGCAGGCTTCGGTGATCAGGCCAGGCTGGCTGATCCATTCCATCTGTGCAGCAGGCTCCTGATGCTGGTAGGAGAGACCGGAAACCGCCACATACCCCGTATCCTCACCCACACACGCCAAGGCATAGTTTTCTTCAAGGGCTAACACCTCGATGGCCTCCAGCCCGCTTATCGGCCGGATGATAGGAGAAGCGGCGTCAGCTTCTTCCATCAGAAGCAGCGTACCCTTGTCAGCATAAACGGTCTGACCGGGAAGCTGTGAGGCGATTCGTAAAAACTCCGTTTTGACATAGCCGCTTTTGCTGTTATAAACGATTTGCGACCACTCTTGGCCAACCTCCTCTACCTCGACCAGAGAATGATTAGGAATATAGGCTGCCAATTTGGCGTTGGCCTTGGGCGATTTGCGCATATTCAATTTGCCGCCAGGCGTAACCACTCGGGCTGAATCGCCATAGGCCAGCGCAGGTAGGCATAAAAAGGCTGCTAATATATATATATATATAACTAATTTGGATAAACGTAATGGCTTCATAGGCGATCCTCCGTGAGCTGGCACACAGAATATTTGGCTAATATTGCTATTTTATCATACCTATAGCCATTTTGCCACTGGTATGCGCCTGCTTTGTATGATATTTACATATCAGTCTATTTCTGCTGCCCTGCGCGTCTATCACAAATAGGCAGAACCAGCCAAGCTGCAATGACCCATGAAAAAAGTTATGACGCGCCTTTGTGTGACGGCCGGCTGATAGAGGATATGCGCAGGGCGAACCTTTTATCAGAGGAGAAGGCCGAAAAGCTAATTGCAAATTAAAAACCCTTGAAGCAATGCTTCAAGGGTTCTAATGGTGGCTCCGACTGGACTCGAACCAGTGACACTCCGGGTATGAACCGAATGCTCTAGCCAACTGAGCTACGGAGCCA
>JAFUPO010000139.1 GCA_017481185.1 Clostridia bacterium
CATCAAGGCCGAGGTGAAGCCCCAGGAGATTCTACTGGGGGTGGACGCCATGACCGGTCAGGACGCGGTGAATGTGGCCAAGTCCTTCAACGATCAATTGAGCGTGGACGGCGTGATCCTCACCAAGCTGGACGGCGATACCCGCGGCGGCGCGGCCCTGTCTGTGCGCGCGGTTACCGGCAAGCCCATTAAGTTTTCCGGTATCGGTGAAAAGCTGGATGAGCTGGAGCCCTTCCACCCCGATCGCATGGCCAGCCGCATCCTGGGCATGGGCGATGTGATGACCCTCATCGAGAAGGCTCAGGAAGCCTTTGACGACCATGAGGTGGATAAGCTAGCCCGCAAGTCCAAGGTAAAGGACTTGACCCTGGAGGACTTTCTGGAGCAGATGCAGCAGATGAAAAAGATGGGCTCTCTCCAGAGCGTTTTGGGGATGCTCCCTGGCGTGGGCGCTAAGCTCAAAGATGTGGAGATCGAGGATGACGCGATGAAAAAGCCTGAGGCCATCATCCGCTCCATGACCCCCCGGGAGCGCAGGCATCCTGAGATCCTCAACGCCAGCCGCCGCAAGCGCATTGCGGCAGGCTCCGGCACCACTGTGCAGGACGTGAATGCTCTGATCCGCCAGTTCGACCAGGCCCGCCAGATGATGAAGCAGGCCATGAACATGAAAAAAGGCGGCCGGATGCGCATGAAGTTCCCGTTCTGATCCTTCCCCGGCGTAACTCATACGCAAGTATGACTTACATATATTCAATTCTTTGTGTGAACAAATAAGGAGGAACATCCAATGGTTAAGATTCGTCTGAAGAGAATGGGTATGAAGAAGAAGCCCTTCTATCGTGTGGTCATCGCTGACATCCACAGCCCCCGTGACGGCCGCTTCATCGAGGAGATCGGCTACTACAATCCCATGACCCAGCCTGCTGAGATCAAGATCGACGTGGAGCGCGCCAAGTACTGGCTGACCTGCGGCGCTCAGCCCACTGATACCACCCGCATCCTTCTGAAGAAGACCGGCGTCATCGAGGGCTGAGCCCATCCACGAAAGGAGGGCCCACGCATTGAAGGAACTGGTTTTGTTCGTTGCCCAGTCCCTGGTGGAGAATCCCGATAAGGTGACCGTGAAGGAAACCGAGGGCGCGGAAGCTGTCATTCTGGAGCTGAGCGTCGCCTCTGACGATATGGGCAAGGTCATCGGCAAGCAGGGCCGCATCGCCAAGGCGATCCGCTCGGTGGTCAAGGCCGCTACGGCCAAGAGCGCCAAGCCCGTGTTTGTTGAGATTCAGTAATTTTTAAATTGCGAGAACCCTTTCCTTTTCCAAAAGGAAAGGGTTCTCGCGCTCCCAGGGGCATTGCCCTAGACCCATTTCCCGATGGAGCAGATCGCGTTAGCACCATTGCTTCCGGGTGGAACTTTAGGAGGAAACTATGCTGGCAGAATTTCTTCTCATTGGCGAGATCTTAAAGCCCCAGGGCGTTCAGGGCCAGGTAAAGGTGAAGCCCTATACCGATGATCCCCAGCGCTTTTTCGATTTGGAAACGGTGTATTTCCTCAAAGAGGGGCAGTATGTACCTGTGGGCGTTAAATGCCAGAGAATCCATGAGGAGATGGCGTACCTGACCCTGGAGGGCGTGGCCACCCGCGAAGGGGCGGAAGCACTCAGGGGCCAGAAACTCTATGTGGATCGGGCCCATGCGGTGGAGCTGGGGGAGGATGAGGTGTTCATCTGCGATCTCATCGGCTGCGAGGCTGAGGATCGCCAGGGCAATCCCTTGGGGCGGGTGAAGGATGTTTTGCAGAATGGCCCCACGGATGTGTACGTGTTCGACACCCCCAAGGGGGAAATGATGATGCCCGCCCTGAAGGCTGCCATTCCTGTGGTGGATGTAAAGGCCCGCAAGGTGGTTATCAATGAGGATATGCTGGACGAGGTGTCATTCTTTGCGGATTAAGGTGTTGACGCTGTTCCCGGAAATGTTTGACAGCGTTCTGAACGCCAGCATCCTGGGCCGGGCCAGGGAAGCGGGGCTTATTGAGGTGGAGTGCATCAACATCCGCCCTTTTTCGGATAAAAAACACCAGAATACCGATGACTATCCCTTTGGGGGCGGCGCGGGTATGGTGATGATGCCTCAGCCCATTTTTGACGCCATGGCCCATGTGACCGGTGAAAATTTCAAGGGTCGGCGCATCTTTATGGGGCCCCGGGGCAAGACCCTGACCCAGCAAAAGGCCCAGGAGCTTTCTCAGGAGGAAGAGCTGGTGATCCTCTGCGGCCATTACGAGGGCGTGGATCAGCGTGTGCTGGATAACCTCATCGACGAGGAGATCTCCATTGGCGACTACATCCTCACCGGTGGGGAGATGGCAGCCATGGTGCTCATTGACTGCGTGGCTCGGCTGATTCCCGGCGTATTGGGCAGCGCTGAAAGCCCGGAGGACGAGTCCTTTTCCCAGGGCCTGCTGGAGTATCCTCAGTATACCCGGCCCCGGGAGTTTCGAGGGCTGGAGGTGCCTGAGGTGCTGCTTAACGGCGACCACGCCAAGATCAACGCCTGGCGGCATGAGCAGTCGCTGCTGGTAACCAAGAAGATGCGCCCGGATTTGCTGGCAACCTATCCCTTAACGAAAAAGGATCGGGAGATCCTGGAAAGGGAGGATGGCTGATGTTTTTAAGAAAGCTGTTGGTTATGGCGCTGCCTCTGGGCCTATGTATGCTGCTGTGCTTGGTCTTTCCCATGATCAGCGGGATGGGCTTTTTCAATCAGGTCATCAAGGGCATTTTACTGGGCGGCGCTCTGTGTGTGATCCTGCCGGTGTGCGGGGCCTCTCGCAGACGGGAGACCTTTGGCAAAAGCCTGTGGATCCCGGCGATGGTGCTGCTGGTGGTGATCCTTTTTCAGTATCTGACCGGCGCGGGGATGCTGTATATCCCGGCTCTCAGCTTCCTGGCGACCTCGGACCCCAGCGTGGTGCTCATCGAAAGCACTTTTCTGGCTTATATGCTGGGGCACTTGCTTAGGTGGAAATAGACAAGTTGGGGAGATACTTCAAATGAAAGTATCTCCCCAATTTATCGTTTGCGTATATCAAGGAAGGTATTGGCATCATTATACCTTCCGAGGTCCTAGAAACTTATCTCCGTTCAAATGAAGCATATGATCCGGCATTGCAGCGATCCAAGCTTCCGTTTCCCACGCAAGAGAATCCGAAAACTTCTTAAAGGTTTTGAAATCTAAAAATGCAGTAACATAGATTTTACCCGCAGATACTGCCGCTGTCATTTCTTCAATCTCTCTAATTCGTTTGGGGTCCATTGGTCCAACGGATGTCACCGATTCTATAAAATATAACCAGTCTTTTTCTTGTGAGTAGAGAACAACATCCGGCATTTTATCATGCAAAGTAATTTCAAAACCTAATTCGCGGAGCTTGAGCTCATTTTTAACCAAATCTTTTTGGATGGTATCCCCCACATAGAGACATTCGCAATCTGGGGCGAAACGGGGTGCAAATTCTTCAATAATGGCCTTTTGGAGCTGGTTATGTTTGCCGGGAGAAAAAGTAAAATCTGCACCGTTAATCTTTACAGGCATTTTTTGCATTATGCGCTTAGATGTGTAAAGCTGAATCAGGGATTCGTGCCTTTTTTGGAAAGCGTTCAGCTTAGATTCCCATGCAGCACTTCCGTAACTACGAACCAGATCAAGCATTTCGTTCGTCAGGCGATAGCAGTAATTCGGGCTGTTGGTTGCCTCGCCATTGTCTTCGATAAAAGCAGCATTTCTAAAGTGGTGAATAGCCTGTTTACGAACAGTTTCTCTGCTGTTTTCTGCATAAGTAATATGATAATTTTGACTGGTGAAAAGTATGATGTTATGGATGCCGATCCATTTGTTTGCGGCCTTATTCCAATCAGTGCTTTCCGCAAGTTCGCTTAGAGCTAGCAGAACACAGCAGCACATAGCATTTTGCTGCTTTGCAGGGACACGCAAAGCTTTCAAAATTTCTCTTGCTTCATCAATTTTGCTCATATAAAACTCCTTAAAATATTATCACAGGCTTCTTCAGACATATCTTTGATGTGGAGAAGTTCTTTTCCCATTTTCTCGATTACATTAATCGTGGGAACAGGCATTGAATTAATCTCCGTAGAGTTCACTTGTGTAGAACCGTTTAATATTCGATAATAAGAGTCGTATAATGTGGAATTAAACAACACGTACAATCCATATACAACGCAATCAGAAAGTTCCCTTAAACCACATATAAAGTTGATTTTATTTTGAGTGCTGATTTTGGCGTATTCCGGATGCTTTTTTGCCAAGTATACACCACACTGCAAACGTCGGTGTTCTTCCTTGGAGGTAAAGCGCTTCACAAAGAGATAGTTCGTATTTTGCTGGAGAAGCCCATGCTGGTTGGTTACAATGAATTCATGTTCTTTTCCAATGGGGAAAACAACTTTGCCGTTTCGAATGTGCTGAGAATAGAACAGGGGAACTGCCTGCTCTTCAGAAGTATTTCTTAATGCATCGCGATTTCTAAAGTCAACGGTTAATCCGGTTTTCATTTTCAAACCTGGGCTAGGCAAGGTGTTTTCTAAACTGTTTAATCTATCTAAGGTTTGAATTTCTTGTTCGCTGGTTACCAAATAAATATAACAGCTTTTTTCATTGACTACTGTAGCATAAGGTGCAGCAAAAAGCGTTTTCTTTAAGAAATCAAAACTGCTTTGAGTTGTAGTAATTGTGATTCTTGCCGGTTTTAATGTTGTTTTTTTGAGCTTGATAATCATCGTCTCTTGCAGGACATTTTCTTTCTCAAAGACTTTGTCGCGGCTTACAAACAAATGAATATGCTCTAGAACGCCTTCGTGCAACAGCTTTTTTCGGAACTGTTTAAAATAGGCACCAGACGTCCAAGAGCGAGGAATGATATATACCATTTGCCCCCTCTCATTCAAGTTAAATAAACTCATAGCAGCGAACAAAAAGTAAAGATTTGGCGCTCCGTAGCAAACATCGGGCATGGACAGCGCTTCTGGAGCATCCTTTGCTATTTTCATATACGGAGGATTGCTGATAATCAAATCGTACTTAGGAGGATTGATTTGAGCATCCAACATAGAATTGTAATCTAACATTTGACTTGTAATGTAGTTATCTGCAACAATCCGACAGGAAATCTCTATAGAAGCGTTGCGCTGGATCCAATCCAGATTTGAACGAAGCAAATCTAAGATTCTAGGATCATTTTCATAACAGATAAGTTCAATTTTCTTTATGGTGGAAAATGTTTGCAGCCTCTCAATAAGCGCTGCTGAAAGAATTCCGGATCCAGCCCCTGGATCAAGCACAGAGATGGTGCTTTTGCCAATAGGAATATCAAACAGTTCAGCCATGAAGATAGCGGTTTCACTGCTTGTAAAGAACTGTCCATACTTTTTTCGCATACTCTTAGGCATATGCTCAATATATTCTATTGTCGCTGTATTCACATAATCAATCAAGCTCATTGTTAGTAAACTCCATTATATCATTAATGCCGCAACTTAATGCGACACACACCTTGTAAAGGCTTTCCATAGAAACGAATTCATTCTTTCCCATTTTGGCGAGGACATTAAAACTGATTCTAGAAATATCTTTCAACTCTGTTCGAGTCATCTTCCTGTCGATTAGAGTTTTCCATAGCTTGTCATAAGAAACGGGCATTGCAATTCTCCATTTCAATTTGAATACTTATATTATAGTATAAAAGAAACGAAAACACAAGATAATCTCATGAAATCGTGAGGTTTACGGGAAGAAACTTCTATTTACCGCAAAGGCTAAGAATTTTATCCGCTGCCCCCTTGGCTCCGGGGCAGGCTCTGAAACCCTGACCAATAGCCTCAGCACTGACTTTGTAAGAGGGATCTGCCAGGAGCTTTGCGGCGGCTTTCCGGATGGAAGGGGCGTTAGCTTTATGCAGCTGAACGCCTGCCCCCAATTGCAAAACCCGGGCAGCCACGCCCTTCTGTTCAGAGGTTTGAGGCAGCATGATCAGCGGGACGCCGAAATACAAGGCCTCGCTGACGCTGTTCATGCCGCAGTGGGTGATGAAAGCATCTGCCTTTTGCAAAACCGCGATCTGATCCACCTGGGGCAAGACAGAGATATGGTCGGGGAGAGGAGCTAAGGAATCCGCAGTCACCGTTTCGCCTAAAGAGAGAATAACCTGGTATTCCGTTGCAGCAAAAGCGGAAACACACTGCCTGTAAAGGGGCAGCATATCGTTATGGACCGTGCCCATGGAGATGTAGATCAGCTTTTCACGGGTTTTGTGAATCTCCTCATAGGCAGGCCGGATGGAGGGGCCTACAAAAGCGTACTTATCAGAAAAAGTTTCTGCACAGGGCTGAAACTGAGGCGAGGTATAAACGATAGTATGGGTGTCGTTGGTGTTTTGAATAATGTCTAAAATACTTTTGATGGGATAGCCCTTTCCCTGGAGCCGCTGGATATGCCGGTTCACCTGGGGCATGGCAAGGATCATGGCAAAGAGTTCCTTGAAGCTCCTTTTCATGATCCGGGCGGAGTGCTGGTTAAAGGCAAAGGTGGTGGTGGAGGAAACAAAGGGGATGCCCAGCTTCATGGCCACAGCCTTGCCCCATACGGCCATGGAATCCGCCACGATGCAATCTGGCTTGAGAACTTCCATATGGCGGCAAACCGCATCGTCCGGCGCTAAGGTGCTGTCTACCAGCACCCGGGTGGATAGGGCCAGGTCGCTGCCAATGCGGGCAGCTTCCCGCAGGGTCAGGCGCTGTTGAGCGTCAAATTCATCGCAGGGAACAAATTGAGCGCCTGCTTTTTCGATCTTTTCCCGCAGAAGCTCGTAGGAAAAGTAGGTAACTTCATGGCCGCGGGCTACCAACTCCTGCACAACGGCAAGGGTAGGGTTGGTGTGCCCGTGGGCAGGGATGTTGAAAAATACGATCTTGCTCATGCTGCGCCTCCTTTATGCAGCTTTATGATAAAGCCGTAAAATATAAAAGTCAATATATTTTCTTGACAAAATGATATTATTTTGATATTATTACGATACAAAAAAGGAGGGAACAATCATGACGGAAAAGATCCTGAATAATCGCAAGAATGGTATGCTGATATAGCTTTTGACCCTTGTGGCTTGGCTGGCGGCCTTGGGCTTGTTGATCGGCGGAGCCGTGATGCTGGATAACGGCGGTAACGATATTGTGGGCGGCGTTTTGCTGACGATTGGCATCCTGGGGGTATGCCTAGGCTGGATTCCCTTTGCGGGTTTAAAGGTGCTCAAGCCCCAGGAGGCCTTGGTGCTGACCCTTTTTGGCAAGTATATCGGCACGCTGAAAGGCGAGGGCTTCTATTTTGTGAACCCTTTCTGCACGGCGGTGAACCCGGCGGCTTCCACCAAGCTGAATCAAAGCGGCGATGTGAAAACCAAGGCGACTTCTGCCAACCAGATTGAGTGGGCCAGCAAGCGCATGAGCCTGAAGCTGATGACCTTGAACAACAACCGCCAGAAGATCAACGACTGCTTAGGCAACCCGGTGGAAATTGGCATCGCCGTGACTTGGCAGATCGTGGATACTGCTAAAGCGACTTTCTGTGTGGATAACTATAAGGAGTTTCTTTCCCTGCAATGCGACAGCGCCCTGCGCAACATCGTCAAAATTTACCCCTACGACACGGCTCCTGGCATCGACACCACCGGCGACGGCGTGGCGGATGAGGGCAGCCTTCGCGGCTCTAGCGACGTGGTAGCCCAGCGCATCCGTGATGAGATCCAGAGCCGGGTAGACCAGGCGGGTATCAAGATCATCGAGGCCCGCATCACCTATCTGGCCTACGCCCCTGAGATCGCCGCAGTGATGCTCCAGCGCCAGCAGGCCAGCGCCGTCGTGGACGCCCGCAAGCTCATTGTGGACGGCGCTGTGGGCATGGTGGAGATGGCCCTGGAACGGCTGAACGAAAAGGGAACCGTGCAGTTGGATGAGGAGCGCAAGGCGGCCATGGTTTCCAATCTGCTGGTGGTGCTTTGCGGCAACCGCGATGCCCAGCCCATCGTGAACTCCGGGAGCTTGTACTAAGATGGCTGATAATGTGAAAAAGCAAGTCCCCCTACGGCTCTCGCCCAAACTGTACAGCGCCATCGCCGCCTGGGCGGAGGATGACTTTCGCTCCATCAACGGGCAGATTGAGTACCTGCTTACCGAATGCGTGAAGCAGAGGAAAAAGAACGGCGGCTATGTGTCGGACGAGATAGATAAACCTCTGGATTTGGATTTTTTGAGAGAGGAATAACTTTAACGACCCCGGCAGTTGCCGGGGTCTCTGCGTTCAAAACCAGAATTGACGAAAGACTCACATTTATATTTTTTAATTATTGAAATACTTTTGTAACCGTTTTTTTTTTTTTTTTGAAAAATGAAAATGGTAAGATATGACATGATTTGTTAAAAAAGGAGACGGCTTACAATGACTAAAAAAATCATGGCAGCTTTGGCGTGTGTCCTGATGCTGCTGGTTTGTACAGGTTCCCTGGTGGCAGCTGCGACAGAGACACTGCCGGTGGAAATGTATATATCCGGCCGTGAAGAATATAACATGGAGGAAGGCTACTACGGGCCCTGGGGCGACTATTACACAATCGTCAATAACGGTACATCAATTGTTAGCCTGGAGCAGCCGACATCTACCGGTCATCTGCACAGGGTAAGCAGCACATTGGGAAAAACAGAGCTTGCCCCCGGCGATGCCACGACCTTTGGTGTGTCGCGCATAACAGGCCTGCCCGCGGGCGACTATACGGATACCATCAGCGTAAAAGTAACCTATAATGGACAGAAATATACTCTGACCAGTGAAATGCGCAGAACGATTATGGTGCGAGAAGAATTCGTACCGCCGGACGTGCCCTTCAAGCCGGAATGGCTGACCGTTGAACCGGCTGTACTGGACTTTGGCGACGTCTATGAAGCAGAAGGCAATCCGATCATGAAGCTTCGGGTTACCAATAACAGTCCTTCCATGGACTTTGATTACAGCTGTTTGATGGGCGACCACTGCTATTGCGTGGACGATGAAGGCCGTGAGGGCTTCTGTGCCCATGAGGGAACGCTGGCTCGGGGCGAATCTGTTGAGTATAATATTTTGCTGGATCTGGATGTTGTTGAGGATGGCGTTTCGCCCAGTGATGATCCTAATAAAGTGGAATCTTATTTGCCCTTGACCTATGGTGTCAGACCTCTGATGCAGATCCCGGTGCGGGCGAACATCGTTCGCTCCGATACCAATATCAAATTGTACTGGGGTCTCATGCGCACAACGAATCCGACGATTTACAAACAGGGCGAGGCGCCTGAAATAGACTATCTGGCTGTTTACAATGACGGCAGCAAAGCGGTCGTGATCCCTCAGCCGGTGATGCAGTATGCCAATATTACCCAGTTGGGCAATGTGATCCTTGAGCCGGGCCAGGTTATGTGGTATGAGGTGCAGCCTAAACAGGATCTGCCGGGGGGCTATTACGTAGAGGACATTGTGATCACGCCCTTGACCATAGGCTGCAAGGCGAAAAAAGCAACCTATGATTTCACACTGGTCGATGGAAATTTTGAACTGAAGGTTGAGCCGGAAGAAGTGGATCTTGGAGATTTCACGGTGTCAGCGTATTCCCAAGAGGGAATACGCTATACGCTGACCAATGTGGGCAATGCTGCGGGCTGGACGCTTAATGAGGATATGTCTTGGAAAGATGAGCTTACGCCCGGTGCATCACATACGGAGACTTATATTTACGACTTGGATCTGTCGGCCTTGGGCGCTCACGATGATGTGATCACCTTCAAAGGATTAGGCAATGCCACTGCAAGCATCAAGGTGCATTATGACGTGGTTGCCGATACTGAAAAACGAGTTTCGGCATTCCCAGGAACAGTGGACTTTGAAACCTTCCAGGCCAACTATGCCGGGGAAATGGAAACAAAAGTAATCACCCTGATCAATGGCGGCAACCAAACGGTGCAGCTTAAGCAGCCTCAGGCACAATACCACACCCTGGGCGCCTTGAGCAAAACCCAGCTTGCGCCGGGTGAAACGGCAACGATGACCGTTGCGCCTGCAAGGGGGAAGCCCGGGCAGCACAGTGAGAACATTACTGTTTATGATAGCATGGGGTATCAACTGACTGTATTTACCCTGACCCATGAGCAGAAGCCTGCGGGCTACAATGTTACCTTCAATGCCAGAGATGGGCTTTTCCTGGAAGGCGACACCTTTGTGGTTCATGGCGACAGTTACTCCTTCAGGGTCGTTAACGCCTATGAGGATTATCTGGCAGACCTGCGCGTCACCCTTAACGGTCAGCCGATCATCAGCCCGTCCACCAGGGATGACTATACTGCGAATGCTTTTTACATCGAGAATGTAACCCAAAACCTGGTCATCACGGCTGAAGCCAGCCAAGGCTTCTTTGAAGGGCGGGTGAACTTCCTGCGCAACAGGACTGTGCCATGGGATAACCTGCTTAAGGCGGACCTGGCGAACATCGACTTTAAGCTGTTCAACAATTTGCTCACCCGGGAAGAAAAGGACAAGGTCTACAACCGCGATATTGAATTCGCAGTGTGGATCGAAGCGAAGGATGCAGCCGACACGATCAAAGACAGCGAAAAGAATCTGATCGATACGAAGGTTGGCAACGGCGTTATTACCCACTACATGGATATCAGCCTGTTCAAACAGGTGGGTGTGGGCAATGAAGGTATTGAGATGATCACCGAGCCCGGCGGCGATGTGACCATCTCCATCGAGATCCCTCCTGAGTATCGTAATGTGCCGGAACTGCATGAGAGACGGTTTGGCATTGTTCGCCTGCATAATGGACAGCCGGAAAAAATGGAGGTATCCTATGATCCTGCCACCGGCAAACTGACCTTTACCTCTGATGGGTTCTCCATTTTCGCAGTGTGCTACGATGATGTAGACCTTTCTGCCACACCCACGCCTACCCCGGCGACGCCGACCCCTGTGCCGCCCACGCCTACCCCCACCCCGGTGCCTCCGGCACCCCCTGCCACCGGCGACAACAGCCCTCTGAACCTGTGGCTGGTGATGTGCCTAATGGGCGCTGCGGGCCTGGCCCTTATGGTGTACAGAAAGTACAGACTGCAATAACTCTTCAGACTGGAACTCTTCGTCCCTCAAGAAGAGCTAGTGCTCCCCTGCCTTGTGCGGGGGAGTTTTTTCTTTGGGCTATAAAGGGAGGCTTACCCTTGACAGGGAAGCATTGAGAGACTTATAATAAGTGGTAATTTGTTTTCAAACATAAAGGAGTTAAGATATCATGCGAGCTATGACTGCCAGCGAGATCCGCAGCTTGTTCCTCAAGTTCATGGAGTCCAAGGGCCATACGGTCATCCCCAGCGCGTCTGTGATCCCCCAGGGGAACACCAACGTGCTGTTCACCATTGCCGGTATGCATCCCCTGATTCCCTATCTGATGGGCCAGCCCCATCCCCAGGGCACCCGCATCACTGACGTGCAGAAGTGCGTACGCACCAACGATATCGAGTCCGTGGGCGACGCCAGCCACCTGACCTTCTTTGAAATGCTGGGCAACTGGTCCCTGGGCGATTACTTCAAGGAGGAAGCCATTGCCTGGTCCTGGGAATTCCTCACCAGCCCCGAATGGCTGGGCATCGATAAGGATCGCTTGGCCTTCTCTGTGTTCGCGGGCGACGAGAACGCTCCCCGCGACGATGAGGCGGCTCAGTGCTGGCGCAAGTGCGGCGTTGAGGAAGATCACCTCTTCTACCTGCCCGCTGAGAACAACTGGTGGTCCACCGGCGGCCCCGGTCCCTGCGGCCCCGATACTGAGATGTTCTACATCAACACCGCCAAGGAGCCCTGCGGCCCCGACTGCTCTCCCGCCTGCGACTGCGGCCGCTACCTGGAGATCTGGAACGACGTGTTCATGCAGTACAACCTGAAGGAAGATGGCACCTACGAGCCGTTGGCCAAAAAGAACGTGGATACGGGCATGGGACTTGAGCGCACTGCTGGCGTGCTCATGGGCAAAAAGTCCGTGTACGAGACTGACCTGTTCTCCGGCATCCTGGAGAAGATCGGTGAGCTCTCTGGCAAGACCTATGGCGAGGATGAGGAAACTACCCGCTCCATGCGCATCATTGCTGACCATCTGCGCACCAGTGTGATGATCCTGGGCGACGATCATGGCGTCACCCCCTCTAATACGGATCAGGGCTACATCCTTCGCCGCCTGATCCGCCGGGCTGTGCGCCACGGCATGAAGATCGGCCTGCAGGAAGGCGCCATCTCTCAGATTGTGAAGGTCATTACCAAGCAGTATGAAGAAGTGTACCCGGAGATCAAGGCCCATGAGACCTTCATCACCGAGCAACTGCAGCTGGAGGAAAGCCGCTTCCAGCGCACCCTGCGCACCGGTGAAAAGGAGTTCGACAAGGTTTACAACAACATGATGAACCTAAAGGCTCTCTTGGAGTCCATCCTGAACGCCGAGGATAAGATCGCTCTGGCTCAGGAGAACGCCAAGACCAAAAAGCTGCGCCCCTCTCCCGACCTGATGCCCATCATCGAGGCTGCCAATGCCGGTGACGAGGCCAAGCTGGTGGAGGCTGTTAACGTCCGCCTGTCCGGCCTGAATGTGCTGGATGGCCGCAGCGCCTTCAAGCTCTACGATACCTATGGCTTCCCCATTGAGATGACCATCGAAATGGCTGAAGAAAAGGGCCTCACCGTGGACGAGGCTGACTTTGCCGAGCGCTTTAAGAAGCATCAGGAAACCAGCCACGCCGGCGCTGAGCAGAAGTTCAAGGGCGGCCTGGCCGAGCGCACTGAGCAGACGGCCAAGCTCCATACTGCTACCCACCTGCTCCACGCTGCCCTGCGCAAGGTGCTGGGCGACGAAGTGGCTCAGAAGGGCTCCAACATCACCGAGGAGCGCCTGCGCTTCGACTTCTCCTTTGGCCGCAAGATGACCAAGGAAGAGGTGGAAGAGGTTCAGAAGCTGGTAAATGAAGCCATCGCCGCCAAGGCTCCCATCACCATGGAAGAGATGTCTGTGGAAGCCGCCAAGGCTCAGGGCGCTATCGGCCTGTTCGAGGCCAAGTATGGCGAGGTGGTCAAGGTGTACACCATGGGCCAGTACTCCAAGGAAATCTGCGGCGGCCCCCATGCCAGCAATACCGGCGATTTGGGCAGCTTCAAGATCCAGAAGGAGGAATCCTCCTCCGCTGGCGTGCGCCGCATCAAGGCCATCATCGCCTAAGGGACGCTGTTCCTTAGGAATCCCTGCCAGAGGGATTCAACCCTCTGGACACCCCTTTGCGATGGGGATAGGGGTTTTAAAAACAGTTTTCGCATGAAGCAACTAAAGCTCCCTGCCGCAACCTTGCGGCAGGGAGCTTTTTAATACGGCAGCGCCCAATGGCTTGACAATGCAAAATAACAGGAATATTATTGAATGAAAAGTAAAAATTGGAGGGTAAAGCATGGCGCAGAGGCTGCTTCCTTTAGCAATAATGGCATTGGGCCTTATGGGGCATGGGTTGGCCTTGCGAGGCTTTTTTCATGTGACTTGTGAATTTGTACCGGCCATCCTTGGCTCCTGTGTGATCGTATGGGTCACAGCAGGAGGGATGCTGGGCTTTCTAGATGCTGCGGTATGGTCATTTAATGGATTAGGAGTATTGATGCTCCTGTGCGTTGGGCTGAAAAAGCGCTTTCGGCGGAACTCTGATAGGCGTTTTCCAATGGCGTTGGGTCTGCTGCTTTTTCTTGGTATCCTGTTAGCCGTTTATTTGAACGATAAAAAGCTTACGCACTATGACAATTTTTCCCATTGGGGCACGATTGTCAAAAGCATGGTGCTTGAAAGAGCGCTCCCCGGCCGGGATTCTTCGCTGATCACCTTTCAATCGTATCCGCCGGGAAGCGCGGTGTTTATTTATTATATCCTCCAGGGGATTGGCTGGTCTGAAAGCCATGCCTTGATTGCGCAGGGGCTGCTGATCATCAGCTTTGCCCTCGCGCTTCTGGCGGGGATGCCCCAGCAAAAGAAATTGCTTTGGCTGGCGGTATTTCTGGGGTTTAGCCTGTTCCTTTGCTTCAATTATGTAACGATTCATGATTTGCTGGTTGATGCGTTACTTGCTTGCTGCGGGTTGGCTTGCAGCATATATATTATGACTTCGTATTCCAAACGAGGCGCAAACGCATGGCTCGCCGTGATGCTGTGCGCTTGTTATTTGATCAAAAACAGCGGACTGTTTTATGTGGCCATTAACACAGCGCTGCTATTTGTATGCGTTTTGCGACAAGGAGATTCGGCAAAACGCATCAAAAACATCGTGCGATGCTCGCTGGTCGCGGTGATGCCGTGGCTTATGCTGCTTCTGTGGTCGGCG
>JAFUPO010000140.1 GCA_017481185.1 Clostridia bacterium
ATGCTCCCGGAGATATTGCAGGGCGGCGGCCATCTGTTTAAGATTATAGACCTTGGCCCAGCGTTCATATCCGGGGCCTTTGCCCTCCCGCAAACGATCTTGTATATCAATAATGAGGTTGATGCGCTGGGGCGGCGGGGCCTCCTCCCGGAGCACAGGGGCGAGGCGTTCCCCGGCGATCACGGCCCGGATGTCGGCGGGATCGTAGCCTTCCCCCAGCGTGGATGCCCGGAGCCTGGTCGGTTTGTCCTGCCCCGGCACAAGGAACGAGATCACGCCGCCCCGCCCGTATTTCACCGCATACCCGGCCTCATCCATCAGCCGCAGGAACGCCTCGAAGTCGGCGGGCTTTTTTGCCAGCGCCTCCCCGATGGCCACACGGAGCCTCTGCTGGGCAGACGGGGGACGCTCTCCGATCCATTGGCCGTAATGGAGAAAGCGGCCCTTGCTATGGAGCTTGGGATTGACGATGACGGACAGATCATTTTCCAGACACACCCGGTCAGAGAGCCGCCGCAGGGCGCTGGCGGAGCGAAAGAAATCCCGGTATTTCCGGGTACAGTCCAGCGTGACGGAATTATAATAAATGTGGTTATGGATATGGGCCTTGTCCGTATGGGTGGCAACGAAAAAGGCGTGTCTGCCCTTCGTCCAGCGCATGGCCGTTTCGTAGCCGACACGGTTTGCCTCCTCGGGAGTAATCTCACCGGGCTTGAAAGACTGGCGGATCTGATAGCAGAGCACATCGGTATCCCGCCGCTGCTCCCGGCCCGTGACGGTCTTGTACTTTGCCTTGGATAAAAGGAACTCCGCATCAGCGGTCATGTGGTCGCACTCGTAGGAAGAAATGAGCTCCCCGCCTTCGGTTTTCTCCGGGTTTTGCCCGTAGTCAAAACGGTCTTTGAGGGACTGCGCTATGCTTTCCCCCTTGCTGATATGGTGGGCTTTTAGGTAAGTGGTGGCCGTAGCGATCCCTCCTTTCCCATGTGGTACTTCGGGACACTTTGTCCCAAAGCTCTATGCGGATCATCGGCTTTCCCCACCTCGGGACACTTTGTCCCGAAGTAGGGAAAACCGGGGAACAGCGCAAGGCCATTCCCCGGATCGTCAGAGCTCCGTCACAGCGGACAATTTTTTGAGCAGGTCGGACAGCGGCCCCCACAGGGCCGCATAGTCCTTCTGGAGCGTGGCAATCTCCTCGGGATAGATGCCCCCGTAGGTATTCGCCTGGATTGCCACTTGGTTGAGGTTGTTGGCACAGCGCCTTTGCAGAGACACCAGCTCCCGGATGTCGGAGAGGTCAACATGGAGCACATACCCGTTGAGGGCCATCTTGCGGACATAGGCGCTGAGGTTTTGGATGCCCGCCTCGGCCATGCGCTCCCGGATCGCCTCCAGCTCCTCCGGGCGCACCCATACATAGATCGGCACACTGCGGACACGCTTTTTCGTCATCGCTCCTCCCGTTCCCGGCTGCGGCGTTTGCTGGGCGGCTCTTTCACCTTATCCAGCTTTTTCTCCCGTTCCGGGGGCTGGGCCGGGAGCTGGTTATTGAGCATACCATCGATCATGTTGTAATTGTGCTCGGCGGCGATCTCCGCACTTTTCATGGAGTTGTATTTTTCGGGCATAAATCCTCCTTTCAGATGGCCGCACTTCGGGACAAAGTGTCCCAAAGTACGGCATAAAGATGTGGAAAGCATTTTGTGAAAAAAGGGAGAGGCCATAGAAACATACGGCCCACCCCCAAAACGGCCCCGGAAAGCCTTGCTGTCAGCAGGTTTTTCCGGGGCTAATTTTCCACACATCACCCCCGCTTCTTCCGCATATAATCCCGTTTCTGTTTCCGCAGGGCGGCCCCGGCACAGGCCGGGGAGCAGTAG
>JAFUPO010000141.1 GCA_017481185.1 Clostridia bacterium
AAAACGCCGCCTTTTTTTAGCAGGCTCAGGCAGTCGCCCACCGCCTTACGAGTGGTTTCCCACAAGGTGGTAACAGATTTATCTCCCCCTGGCAGCCAGCCCAGGTTAAACATTACCGCGTCCACGGGCTCCAATACTTCTTCCATCACCCGTTCATGGCCCTTTACAAACAAGCGGCACCGGTCTGCAAGGCCCAGGATTTCCAGCCGGTTTCGGGTGCTTTCCACCGCCGCTGCCTGTACGTCAAAGGCGTAAACCACCCCGGTCTCCCCCACCAGCTCTGCCAGAAAGGCTGTATCATGGCCGTTGCCCATGGTGGCGTCAATAACCCTTGCGCCGGGGGTGATAGCCGCTTCCATCACCTGATGAGCCAGATACCGGGCGCTGCGCAATTCATAACTCATCGGCCGCACAGCTCCTTTAGCTTACGCAGCTCCTCAGCGGAGAGGTAACGCCACTGGCCCCGGCCCAGGTCGCCCAATTGCAAAGGCCCAAACTGCACCCGGCGCAAAAGCACCACCTGATGACCTACCGCCTGAAACATCTTACGCACCTGGCGGTTTCGGCCCTCATGGATGGATACCAGCACCACCGTGGCAAAGGTCTCCTGGCGGATGATGCGCACCTTGGCAGGGGCAGTCATATGGCCGTCAATGATAACGCCTTCCCGCAGCTTGCGCACAGAATCCAAAGAGAGCTGATTGCTCACCTTGGCCAGGTAAACCTTATCCACCTCGCGGCTGGGATGGAGCATGGCCTGGCACAGGTCGCCATCATTGGTCAGGAGGATCAAGCCCTCGGAGTCAAAGTCCAGCCGCCCCACAGGGTACAGGCGGGCGGGATAATCCTTAAACTTATCCAGCACCGTGGGCCGCCCCTCAGGATCGGAAGCCGTGGTTACTTCGCCCACAGGTTTGTGGTACATGAGATAGTGCTTTTCAGCCTCGGGCCTGACCACTTCGCCCCTGACCCGCACCTCGTCGCCATCCTCCACCTGGGTGCCCATTTCACGGATGGTTTTGCCATTGACCATGACCTGGCCCTCAGCAATCATTTTTTCAGCATTGCGGCGGGAAGCCACACCGCACAGCGCCAAATACTTTTGTAAACGCATCTTAATCCCTCAGAAAATTTGATAAAATGTCAGCGCGCAATCTCGCAGCGCTGGAGGCTTCGACGCCTGCTCCGGCAGGGCGGAATAGCGCATCCTGTCCACTCCGCCTAAACGAAATCCGCACTTTTCAAAAAACTGGCAAGCGCCAGGATTGGCATCCGTCGTTTCAGCAAGGAGGCCACCCAAGCCCTGCCTGCGAGCCCAGTCGCGGCAGGCGGCAATCAGCTCCTCCCCTACGCCTGCACGCCGCAGGCCCACCGCCACCCGGATGTCATACACCATGGCTAAACGGTTAAAATGCTGCATCACCTGTGCCTGGCCGGCCAATTGCCCATCCACAAAGGCTAAAAAGCAGGCCACATCATCCCGCTCCACCAATTCCTGCGGATGAAAAAAGGGCGTCGGCCGCCACACTTGCCATTGGGCTCTGTTCATGGGGGTATAATCCAGCCCAAAGCCCAAGCGGGAAACCTTTAAAGAAACCAGTTCCCCCACCAGATAGCGGCTATCGACCTGATCCAGATAGGGCAAAAGCGGAGCCGTCAGGGGCAGTATGGACAGCATGGGGATTCTCCTTCACTGCTAAAACGCGGCGGCTAGAAGGGCTTGAGCACCCGACGCCACATCATTAACAGCATACCAAAAAATCCGGCAAAAAACAACCCTGCCGCCCAAGGTCCCAGGGCTTTATTGCCCTGCGGCAAACCAATTGGCTGCGCACTTGTTAAACCAGGTGCGAAAGGACCGCGCAGGCGCATCCCTATCCGCCGTCAGGCTTTGGCGCGCAATCACCTGGCCTTCGTAGGTCAGGCGCACTTCTCCCAGAGGCTGCCCCGCTTCGATGCCCGGCGACAGGCTATCCGGCAGATCGATCTCAATCTGCGGCCACCCCTCCTTGGGCAGAACTGCAAAGAGATCCTCGGTTAAAACAGCGTTCACCTGAGGGGTTTCGCTCTCTGCTACCGCCAGTGTGCGCAGGCTCTCCCCTGCGTTAAAGAGGGTTAGAAACTCATAATTGGCAAAACCATGATCCATGATACGTGCTGCCTCATTGAACCAGTCCGGGCAGCCAAGCACCACGCCGATGACCTCCATCCCCTCCCTTTCTGCGCCGAATACCAGGCAGCGGCCAGCCGCCTTGGTGTAGCCTGTTTTGATCCCTGTTGCTCCCTGGTAGGTAGAAAGGAGCTTGTTTTTATTTTGAAGAACCCGGTCATAGCTGCGCCCCTGCCAGGGAATCGTAGCTCTTTGGGTGCTCACAATCTCACGAAACAGCGGATACTCCATAGCGGCCCGTGCGATTTGGGCCAGATCGCGAGCCGTGGTGTAGTGGTCTTCATGGGGCAGGCCATGGGGAGTGGCAAAGCGAGTGTTTTCACAGCCAAGCTCCTTAGCCCGCCGAGTCATTTGCTGGCAAAAGGCTTCCGCCGAGCCTGAAATATGTTCGGCAATGGCTACTGCGGCATCGTTGCCACTGGCCAGCATCAGGCCATAAAGCATCTCTTTGAGCGTCAGTGTCTCGCCCATTTCCAAATAAATGCTGGTTCCCGGCACGCCGAAGGCATTGGCAGAGCAGGTAACCTTTTCATCCAAATGCCCGTACTCCAATACCATCAAAGCGGTCATCACCTTGGTAGTTGAGGCCATGGGAAGGGGAGCGGCGCTGTTTTTTTCATAAAGGATGGTTCCTGTTTCCCGCTCAATCAGAATCGCAGCCTTTGCGCCCCCTGCCCCTGCTGCAATCGTTTCATCCTCTTCCTCTGCCAAGGATACCATCGGAAAAAGCGCGATGCTCAAACACCAAAGCAGAATGAAACACTTTTTCACAGAAGCGTCTCCTCCTGCTTTTTATCAGGGGCCATCTTGTTCATGTCCAGCGAATCATCCAAGGGGGCCTGGCTGGTGGTGAACAGCGTATTGGAGGATTGGGCAGACCTTTTAACGAGCATATTCTTTACATCGTCAACCACCTGAGGGAGCAGCTCTACCATTTTATCCGCCACAGTGGAACACTGGGCTGCCAGCATCCTAACGCTGCCCTTATCCACCACCAAAAAGCCCACGGGCTGCACAGAAATACCTGCGCCAGAACCTCCTGCAAAGGGCAGGCTTTCCTCAGGCTGAGTCGGTGCGCGCAGCCGCCCTCTGTCATCCTTGCCGTATTCGCCGCCCCCAGCCACAAAGCCAAAGCACACCTTGCTCACAGGGATGATCGTTGAGCCGCCCTCCGTTTGAACAGCGTCCCCAATCACCGTATTCACATCCACCATTTCCTTCAAATTTTCCATGGTTGCCTGCATCATGCTCCCGATTGGATGCTCCATGTGCTGATCTCCCCCTTTTCTGCGGCCCTCATGCGCCCATATTCCCAGGCAAATAGCAGGCCTAATGCCAGTAGGTTCCCCAGCCGGGCAAACAATATGCAGCCGCCCTCCAGCACCGGGGTCTGCCGGTTAAAGTCGGGCCTGAACCAAAGATGAAACGGAACTTTCCTTGTCTTTAGCCAGCCTTCTAAAATATGTTGTATCCCTTGCGCTCCGCCCCACAAAAGGGCTGTCCAGTCTGCTCGTGGGGATGCGATCACGCCCCGGAGGCCCAGAAACTGCCACTGGATGGCTTTAGAAAGCTGTTGCCTTACCTTAGGCGAGCGTCTGAATACCTTCCACAGCTGTTTTGGAAATTCTGAATTGCGCTGAGATTTGTTTTCTTTTTTCTTGGGCTTGAAGGTCCACGGCATCCCCCAAATATGAATGACCGTTTTTACCCAGAAAGAGCCTGCCAGCACAAATCGCACCTGAACGGTAATTGGAGTGATGAAAACCATCCATAACAGATAGATCCAGCTTAACCACGCCATCTCACAGCCTCCCTGGCAGATAGTGTGGTCATCCGGTAAAAAAACAATACAAAAAAGAGGGGGAGGCGCTTCGCCTCCCCCTAAGATCCCTGCTCATTCAGGGAAAAATCAGCTGCGTATCAGGGTAATTGGTTTTAAAATAATCAACAAGTTTTGCCGTATCAACGGCCGGAT
>JAFUPO010000142.1 GCA_017481185.1 Clostridia bacterium
ACGGCCTTGCCGATTCAGTGACCGTTGAATACAAGGCCGAGCACGCTGAGTGCCTGGCTGCCCTTGTTGCCAACGAAGGCTCCGTGGCCATGCTGCCCCAGCCCTTTGTGACCACTGCCCAGATGAAAAATGAAAACATCCGCATCGCTCTGAACATGACCGAGGAGTGGGATAAGCTCCAGGCCAACGAGGCTCAGAAATCCGCTCTGCTCACCGGCGTGGTGGTGGCCCGCACCGAGTATATTCAGAATAACCCCGGCCAGGTGGCTGCCTTCCTGGACGCTTATCAGCAGTCTGTGGCCTTCGCCAATGAGAACGTGGAAGAAACCGCCAAGCTCATCGGCTCTGAAAAGTTCAACATCGTGCCCGAAGCCGTAGCCAAAATTGCGCTGCCCTATTGCCAGATCGTTTACATCGAGGGGCAGGAAATGCAGGATAAGCTTTCCGGCTATCTGAAGGTGCTCTACGACCAGAACCCCTCTGCCGTGGGCGGCAATCTGCCTGATGAAGCCTTCTACTACAAGCGCTAAAAAACCGAAAATCTCCCTTTGGGCGGCCGCCTTCTGGCTGCTGGTATGGCAGGCTGCCGCCCTTTGGGTGGATGAACCCATCTTTCTGGTGTCGCCCTTAGCGGCTGTCACCCGTCTCATTCAGCTCATGGGAGACGCCCCTTTCTGGCAGGCTGTGGCGTTTACCGTGGGCCGGATTTTTGCGGGCTTTTTTGCGGGCTGCCTGCTGAGCGTTGTTCTGGCTGCCGTCGCCTATCGCTTCAAGTGGGTGCGGCAATTGCTTTCGCCCCTGACCGCAACGGTAAAGGCCATCCCCGTGGCCTCCTTTGTGATCCTGGCCCTTTTGTGGGTCAGCTCCAAGAATCTGTCCATCCTCATCAGCGGGCTTATCGGCTTCCCGCTGGTTTACGCCAATACCCTCGCCGGGCTGGACGCCACAGACCCCAAGCTCATTGAAATGGCCAGGGTGTTCAGGGTGCCCTTTGCCAAGCAGCTGCGCAGCATTTACCTGCACCAGGTGCTGCCTTTTTTACAAAGCGGTATGGCGGTGGCCATGGGCCTATGCTGGAAAAGCGGCGTGGCGGCCGAGGTCATCGGCATCCCGGATGGTTCCATTGGCGAGCACCTGTACCAGGCCAAGATCTACCTGGAAACAGCTGATCTTTTCGCCTGGACGCTGACCATTGTGCTGTTGAGCGTTGCCTGCGAAAAGCTTTTGGCTATTCTCATGGCAATGGTCGTGAAGGGGGTGAGCGGATGCTAGAGGCGGTGAACCTCTGCAAATCCTTTGAGGGGAAGCCTGTGATCACTGGCTTTTCACAAAAATTTCTGCCCGGCGTTCATTACGGGCTCATGGGCCCCTCCGGCTGCGGCAAAACCACCCTCTTGAACCTGCTTATGGGCCTTTTAAAGCCTGACAATGGCGAGATCAAAGGGCGCCCCAAGCTCTCCGCCGTTTTCCAGGAGGATCGGCTATTGGAGCATATGACCGCCCATGGCAACATCCGTCTGGTGTGCAACGCGCCTGACGAAGCCATTGCTCAAATGCTTCTTTCCCTGGGCTTGCCTGAGGAAAGCCTCACCCAGCCCGTAGCCGAATACAGCGGCGGCATGAAGCGGCGCGTAGCCCTGGCCCGGGCGCTGCTGGC
>JAFUPO010000143.1 GCA_017481185.1 Clostridia bacterium
GACCGGCGGCTCAGCCGCCCGGGCGGATACAGGATCCGCCCCTACGACGCGGTGTAGGGGGGCATTGCATATGCCCCCGCGTGTGGAGGAAGTTAAGAGTGCAGAGTGATGAGTGCAAAGTGCAGAGTTTTAGTTTCTTATCTCCATCCGGAAGCAACTCAAACAAAGCACCTTGCCCCTTCGGGAACTGGGGTGCAGGGGATCATCCCCTGCCTCCAGGCGCAGCCTGGCATCCCTACGAAAAAATGGTTTTTCTTTTAGGACAACGCGAGACCCCTTTTCTTTTTTTCAAAAAAGAAAAGGGGTCTCGCATATCTCTCGCTATTCTTCACGCCTCCTCCAGCCAGTGCTCATATCGCCAGGGGGGATTGTTTTCACGGATCACCCGGGCCATGAGTTCCTTTTCCTCGGGGGGCTGAAAGGCGTCATATTTCTGGTAGAGGACGCGCATGGCATTGAGGCTGCCGGTGCGCAGGGAATGATCCTTCAGCAATTCAAAATTGACGGAGTAGGGGGAGAGCGAATCGAACAGCACCCCCATCAGGTCATCGGCAATATAGGCCAAATCCGCCACATAGATGCGCATGAGGTGGCCGTCGTCGCGGGTCACGGTCATGGCGCTGCCCAGGGTGCTGTGCAAAAAGGCGAACAAAAAGCTTTCCACCCGCTTTTGCAAGCCCTCAAAATCCTCCCGGTAGGGGGCGTAGCTGCGCAGGATGTGGGCAGCCTCTAAGGCCATGGGGGTGGCCTCCAGAAGCATGGAACCCAGCCAGGGCCGCAGGGCCTCCTCCACCCCCCGCTGGCTGATCACAGCGCCCATGGTTGTGCCCCCTTCCCGTTAAAGTGTCTGCTTTTAAGTTCGGGGCGGCCTGCCCGGAATCCTTGCGGGAAAATTTTTTATTTTTCCTCTTTTTATTCAAAATTTATATTTATTCATTTTTTGACCCAATTTTATACCTTTATAAAGGGCTTTATCCCAACCTGTTGTGGTGAAGAAAATTTCCTTCCACAAGGAGGCACAAAAAGTTATCAACAGGCAAAGGGGCGAAGGCCGTCGGAGCTTGTTGAAAACCCTTGAAAAAACCAATGTTTTTTGTTATGATAGGGTAACGCTCACCTAGTTGAGCCAAGTTATCCACAGGAAGGCCCGCCAAGGTTTTCCACAGCGGCAAGGGGCCGGTGTGGCGCTTTTTGCGCCCTTTGTCGAACGATAACAAAAATGTATATTATAAATGTTCGGAGGATGTTCATGGACGTGGTGGAGCTTTGGTCCGGCGCTTGTCGGCTTTTAAAACAGGAAATGGCAGAAATCTCCTATAAAACCTGGATCGAGATGGCCCTCAAGCCTGTGCAGATCCAGGAGGACTGCCTGTACCTGGAGATGGTGACCGGCTATATGAAGTCCATGATCGCCAAGTATGAGCCTCTGATTCAAAACGCCGTGAGCCAGGCGGCAGGCCGCCCCATGCGGGCGGAGATCCTCTCCCCCCAGGAAAGCGCGGCCCTTAAGAGCAAAAAGGAGGCAGCTCCCCAGCAGCACGCGGCCACGGGGCTCAACCCCAAATACACCTTTGACACATTTGTGGTGGGCAGCTGCAACCGCTTTGCCCATGCGGCCTCCCTGGCCGTGGCAGAGGCCCCTGCCGAGGCTTATAACCCGCTGTTTATTTATGGCGGCGTGGGCCTAGGCAAAACCCACCTGATGCACGCCATCGGCCATTATGTGCGGGAGCAGAACCCCAGCGCACAGCTGCTGTACATCACCAGCGAAAACTTCACCAACGAATTGATCTCTGCCATTCAGCAGAACAAAAACGTGGAGTTTCGGGAGCGTTTTCGCAATGTGGATGTGCTGATGGTCGACGATATTCAGTTCATCGCCGGCCGTGATTCCACCCAGGAAGAATTTTTTCACACCTTCAACGCCCTGCACACGGCGGGCAAGCAGATCATTATGACCTCGGATAAGCCCCCCAAGGACATTGCCCGCCTGGAGGAGCGGCTGTGCAGCCGCTTTGAGTGGGGCCTCCTCGCGGATATTCCAAAGCCCGATGTGGAGACCCGTATCGCCATTCTGCGCAAGAAGGCTGAGTCTGACCACATTCCCGTGGGGGATGATGTGTTGCAGCTGATTGCCGAGCGGGTGGATTCCAACATTCGTGAGTTGGA
>JAFUPO010000144.1 GCA_017481185.1 Clostridia bacterium
CCACCGATATATCGGCGGACATGATAGCCGATCTGGAGCTGACACTGGAGGCGATGGAGCTGGGCCCCCTGCTGGGGCTGTTCATGCAATCCCTTTTGATCCACGTTACCATGTGGGCCTTAAATATCATCATCTTTGTCATGGTCTATGGCCGTATGCTGGAAATCTATCTGCTGACCAGCCTTGCGCCCCTGCCGATGGCGGCCCTCTCCAACCGGGAAACCGGGCACATGGGCCAGAATTACCTGCGTTCCCTGTTCGCCGTGGGCTTTCAGGGCCTGCTTATTCTGGTGTGCGTGGCGATCTATGCGGTGCTGGTACAGAGTATCGCCACAGGCGGCGACCCCATCGGGGCGATATGGGGCTGCATGGGCTATACGGTTTTGCTCTGCTTCATGCTGTTCAAGACCGGGACAATCGCCCGGAGCGTGTTCGGCGCTCACTAAATATAAATAGGAAAGGAAGTGTTTGGATAGATGGCAAGAACACAACAGGCGGCTGTTCCCGAGGTGGATCAGGCCGTGGCGGAACAGGTGCAGGCGGAGATGGACTATCTTCTGTTTGACGCGCCTATCGCGGAGCTGGCCGAGTCGCAGGGCATCAGTGTTGACGAGGCGGTAAAGCTGCGTGTGGAAAAATCCATCGAGGCCGCGCCCCTGCCGATGGAGGTATCGGTGCGGCCCATTGAGCCGCAGGGCAAGCTCATCGGGTTTGCCAGCGTGAAGTTCGGGGCTGTGACGGTGGATGACTTCAAAATCTACAACGGCGAAAAGGGGCTTTTCGTGAGTATGCCCAGCAAGCCCGACCCCTCCACCCGGACGGGGTATCGCGCCACGGTACGCATCCCCGATCAGGAGCTCCGGGATCAGTTAAACGAAAAGGCGGCGGAGTCCTACAACCGGGCGGTGGAAAAGCTGATCGCCCGGGCCGAGGCGGTGCGCCCTGCCCCCATCCGGGAGCAGATGGAAAAGGCGGCGCAGGAGGCGGACAAGGCCAACGCGAAACGGCCCGAGCCCACAAAGGGCAAGGAGGCAAGGGATGACCGATAGCCCCGTAACTTCTGGTCACGGTGGCCAGAAGCCGGAGCCGGGCGGCATCCATCTCATGGACGGGATCGCGGGCCTGCTCTCCCTGCCCCGTCATTCGGTGGACATGATCCTGACCGACCCGCCCTACGGCACCACCCGCAATTACTGGGATGTGCCCCTGCCGCTCCCGGAGCTGTGGGAGGCGGTGCGCTGGGCCTTAAAGCCGGAGGGCGCGGCCCTGTTCTTCGCCCAATGCCCCTATGACAAAATCCTCGGGGCATCCAACCTGAAAATGCTGCGGTATGAGTGGGTATGGGTAAAGGGCCGGGCCACAGGCTTTCTCAACGCGAAAAAGGCCCCGTTAAAAAAGATGGAGAATATTCTGGTGTTCTACCAGAAATCCCCCACCTACAACCCGCAGTTTGAACAGGGGGAGCCCTACAAGAAAATCTATGCCCGCAGCGGCTGGAGCGAAAACTATGGGAAGTTCCTCCGCAGCGGCACCGAGGAAAGCGATGGGCGGCGTTACCCGGTCAATGTGCTGGGCTTCTCCACGGTGGCAAAGACCATGCACCCTACCCAAAAGCCGGTGGAGCTGTGCGAGTATTTCATCAAGACCTACACGGGCGAAGGCGAGGTGGTGGCAGATCTGTGTGCCGGGAGCGGTACGACGGCGGTGGCCGCCCTGAACACGGGCCGCCGCTTCATCTGTTTTGAAACGGCCCCGGCCATCTACTCTCTGGCCGCTGCGCGGATCGGCGCGGCACAGGAGGCCGTGGCCGAGGGCCGGAAAGGAGTGTGATCTATGCCCTATGTAAATGTCCCTAACGATCTGTCCAAGGTCAAGACGAAGGTTGCCTTTAACCTCACCAAGCGCCAGCTTATCTGCTTCGGCGGCGGTGCGGCAATCGGAATCCCGGTCTATCTGTTATCCAGAGAAAGCCTTGGCAGCTCCGGCTCCATGCTTCTCATGCTTGCCGTCATGCTCCCGGCCTTTCTGCTGGCAATGTATGAGCGGGACGGCC
>JAFUPO010000145.1 GCA_017481185.1 Clostridia bacterium
AGTGGTTGAAAATTGCAAAACCACTATATATTGATCCTTGCGGTCTTTTGGTACATTTAGAAAGGTTGCAAAATAGTTGCAAGGAAAAGGTACCAAAGACACGTCTTTATGCAAATTGCATAAGAAAAAGCCGGAAATCCTAAGATTTCCGGCCGTTTTTTGGTCGAGGTGACAGGATTTGAACCTGCGACCTTTTGGTCCCGAACCAAACGCGCTACCAAACTGCGCTACACCTCGGGGTGGAGCCAATGAGGGGACTCGGACCCCTGACCTGCTGATTACGAATCAGCTGCTCTACCGACTGAGCTACATTGGCAAAACCAGTGCATTACATTATAGCAGATGGGGAAGCGTTTGTCTAGGGGGAATTTTGTTCGGCCAGAGGATGCGGGAGGTTCGGTAAAGTTTGGTATCCTTTGGGCAAATGGCCTAAAAAGTGGTGGGAAAGTGTCCACAAAGCGACAATAATCCGAATAAAATCACTTTTTTTGCGAAAAACATCTTCTCTTAAGGCGAAAGTTAGGGTATAATAATCCAAGGTGAATATACTGCGGAGGTAAATGCCGTGACGGACTTCGTAAACAAGTGGAATGCCGACAGCTTTCTGTCGGAACCGGTGGCTCCCCTTGGTTTGATTGCCATGCCCGGCTGTGAAGAACTGGGCGCGAAAGTGAACGACTACCTGATGAAATGGCGGGCGCATATGGATGTGCAGGATGATGTGCCCCTGTTCTCTGCCCCTGGCGCATCCCGGGAAGATTTTATGATCAAGGTGGTTTGCCCCCGCTTCAGCAACGGCGAAGGCAAGGGCATGATCAAAGAAAGCGTTCGCGGTTTGGACATCTATATCATTTGCGATGTGGGCGCTTACAACTGCACTTACAAGATGTACGGGCAGCAGGTTCCCATGTCCCCTGATGATCATTATCAGGACCTGAAGCGCATTATTGCCGCTATTGGCGGCAAGGCAGCTCGGGTTAACGTGATTATGCCGATGCTTTATGAAGGCCGCCAGCATCGCCGCAGCAGCCGCGAGAGCCTGGATTGCGCGATGATGCTCCAGGAGCTGGTAAGCATGGGTGTGAGCAACATTATCACCTTTGACGCCCATGACCCTCGGGTGCAGAACGCTATTCCCACCCACGGCTTTGAGAGCGTGATGCCCTCTTACCAGATCTTCAAGGCTCTTTGCAAGAAAGATAAAACCCTGCAAATTGATAAATCCCACATGATGATCGTCAGCCCTGATGAGGGCGCTCTGGATCGCAACATCTTCTATGCCTCTGTGCTGGGGCTGGATATGGGTATGTTCTATAAACGCCGTGACTACACCCGCATTGTGAACGGCCGCAACCCCATTGTTGCCCATGAATACCTGGGTGACTCGGTGGAGGGCAAGGATGTGTTTGTGGCTGATGACATTATCGCCTCCGGCGATTCTGTGCTGGATCTGGCCCGGGAGCTGAAAAAGCGCAAGGCCAACCGCATCTTCGCCTCCGCCACCTTCGCGCTGTTCACCAATGGCCTGGAGGCCTTCCACAAGGCTTACGAAGAGGGCCTGCTGGATAAGGTGATCGCTACCAACCTGACCTATCGCACGCCTGAATTGAAGGCTGCGCCTTGGTTTGTGGAGGCTGACATGAGCAAGTATATTTCCTTCATCGTCGCCACCCTGAACCATGACCGCTCCCTGTCCAAGCTGCTCAGCCCCCATGACCGTATTCGTAAGCTGCTGACCCGCTACAATAACGAGCAGGCAGAGGCAGGCATCCGGCTGGTGTAAGAAACCCTAAAACATTTCCCCCCGGCTTCGTTAAGGAGCTGGGGTTTTTTGCCCTGTTTGATAGGCTGAACATTGTATCGAAACGCAAATTTGCGATAGAGTTAAAAAGTATTGTGATTTTCAATTTGGGGAGGCTGCTGCTATGAAAAAATTTTTGCAGGCCACCTGCCTTCTGATGGTGTGGATGCTGTTGCCCCTGCCAGCCCTGGCCATGTCTCAGGCTGAGTGGGATCAAGGCTGTTATTCAAAGATCGCCGGTGCGGCGACCCTGTATAAAATAAGCAATGAATCGGCAGCCACCCTGGAGGAAGCGGGGCTTATCGTTATCGGCTCCCTGCCGTCGGGGGCCTATGTTCGCTTGGGCACCTTTAATCGGCAGCTACGTATGTGGGATATTGCCTATCTAAAAAACGGCGCTCAAGTTTCTGCGTGGGTCATGCGCGACAACGTGACGGATGCTACAAAACCCGTCAACTTCACAGATGGAACGGCTGTGAACCTGCCAGAAGCGCTGGTGGAGGATGCTTCCGCTTTGCAGGCTTATGTAGCCCGCCAGTACCCCGGCAAAAAGCTTAGCGGCGACGGCTCCACCCCTGTGGGCACGGATGAAACGCAGCCCCTGGAAAGCCGGGCAACAGCGGAGAAAGCCTCGGGCGCATCTGCCAAGGCTGGGGCGGAGAAAACGATCTCATCCAACATCCCCCTGGAAATGGAGGAGGCGGCGATTTACGCCCCCAAAGGCGGCACAGCGCCCCTGCGAAAAAAAGCCTCCGAAAAGGGTAAGCTGATTAAGCAGTGCAAGGCAGGTACTATCGTGACGGTGCTGGATTACGGGGCGAAATGGACCCGCATTAAAGATGGCAAGCGGGAAGGCTATATTAAAACCAGCAGCTTAACATTTTTGCCCGCTAACCGGGAGCCTATAGCCTTGGCGGATCTGAGCTGGCGGGGCACCACCACCGGCGGCACCCGCATCAACATCCGCAATGAAGCTAGCAAACAAAGCTTTGTGATTGGTGAATGGCGCACCGGCACGGATGTGGAAGTGTTCAGCTTCAAAGACGGCTGGTACGAGGTGGAAGCCTTCGGGATGCATGGCTTCGTGATGGAGGAGTTTATAAAAATCAAGGAAGAATAATTTATATATTTTTGCGAGAGGGGTTTTCTTTTCACGAGAAAAGAAAACCCCTCTCGCGCTCTCCCAAAGAAAAACGATGATATGTTATGAGGCGGAATTAATAGTTTTCCTTAGGGAGAGCGCGAGAACCCCTTCCTTTTGTAAAAGGAAGGGGTTCTCGCGTATATTTACATACTTATTTATTCACCGCGCCCTGGCTTTGGGCCATGGGCTTGAGGCCGTCGGTCATCTGGGTGGTACCATCCTTGAAGATCCACAGGGCCTCCACACCTTCCAGGCTGTCCACCAGCTGGCGGCTTTCTTCATAGGGGAGCATGAAGCAGGTGGTGGAGAGAAAGTCCGCCATAAAGGAGTCCTCGGTAACGATGGTCAGGGATTCGCAGAAATCGGCGGGGAACAGGGTTTGCGGGCTGATTAGGTGGTGATAGCGCACCCCGTCCATCTCAAAATAGCGCTGATAGGTGCCGCTGGTAACCAGAGAGGTATCGGCAAAGAAAAGCACATCTTTAGAGGGGTTGGCAGAAAAGATGGACTCTGCTGGATCCTGGATGCCGATCCCCCAGGCTTTTCGGCCATCCATAGGCGGGTTGCCGGCTCGCACATTCCCCCCTGCATTGAGAATGAAGGAGGGCATCTGGGGATACAAAATCTCTTGGGCCACCCGCTCAGCAGCGTAGCCTTTGGCCACAGCCCCCAGATCCAATTGCACCAGAGGATCGGTAAAGGTAACGGTCATGGCCTCCTCATCCAGCACTACATTTGCCATGGAGGTGTGAGCGGCGGCAGCCTGTAAATCCTCCAGGGAGGGAATATAGGCGTTGAGGGGATCATTTTCAGCCGTTTCCCGGGCATCGTGCCACAGGGCTAGAACGGACCCCATGGCGATGTTGGTGGCGTTGGGAAATTGCTCCTGCCAGGCCTTGACCTGCACCAACAGATCCATCATGTCCTTAGAAACGGTCACAGGGCCATGAGCCGCCTGAGCGTTAAGGGTGTACAAATTGTTCACGCCGGGATAGGCGTTGTACTTATCAAACTCCCGGTGGAGCTGAATGAACCGCGACTCCATTTGGGCCAGCACCTTATCAAAGGTCTCCTGGCTGTCAGTAAAGCCGATGAGGGTCATAGCGGTGTCAAAGGTATTCAGGATATAGCCGGAGTAGCGGCCCAAAGCCGGAGCCTCGCTAGGCGCGGCAGTAGCCTGGGGCAAAAGGGCAGCAGGCTGGCAGGCTGTAAGGCTCAAAACCAGGCAGAGGGCGAACAGTGGAATCAAGAACTTTTTCATAGGGCCTCCCATGGATTGAGAATTATTCTATAGTATAACATGAGAAGGGCGCTTAGGGAAGAAGAAACTGCTCGGTAACCGGCTGATCCTGCCAAGTATTTCCGTCGGAGCGGTAATATTCGCTGACCTGAGAGCCGTTTTGGAGGGTCATTACGACAAGAAACACCTGCCCCGGAGCCACGGGCATGGGATAATTGTGATAGGGGAGCACGTTGCCGTTTAAGGAAAGACCGGCGCAGGCTTCATAGGCGCCCTCCAGCCGCCAGAACTCTCTGTGGCTGTATTGGGGAAAGTAGGCGGATAGATCCTGCTTGCCAAAGTAGGAAGCCGTGTAGGAAGCGCCCATAAAATCTACCCTGCGGGTGTACAGGGGTTGGGCGGTGAGATCCGTGCATTGCAGGGCATCGCCGTAGTGCGCCTGAAGCTGGGCCGCCATGGAGCCTGCTGCCGTGGGCTCTGTGTGGGCAGAGCCATAGATGCCCATAATGGCAGCGTCGCCCAGAGCGTCATAAGCGGCAATAAAGTTAGCGACCAGCGCCTTTTCACGATAGAGAGCGTCGCCGGTTTCGTAATAAGCCTGCCCCTGCTGGATGCAGGATTGCGCTTGGCGATAAGCGGGTGAATCGGTTAGATTCTGCTGCTCAAGCTCCGCCAGATACCGGGCGCCGGTGGTCTGGTACTGGTGCCCTACATCCGTGCCGTGAAAAACGGTTTCCGGGCAGCGGGCCTTGATGGCCTGATAAAAGCCTTTAACCTGGGGCGCGTGACTGGCAGAGCCTCGCCAGTCACAATAAATGGCATCGAGAATATCATCGTTTTCAGCCTGCATCCACTGATTTAGATACTGGGCGGTATAGTAGGGAAGCTCCACAAAGAGATGGCGCTGGCCCGCTTTGTAGGCCTCCTCCCAAAGGGAAAGCTCCTTGGCCAGCATTTGAGCATCCCCATGGCGCTCGCCATAGAGATGGATTTGCCCGGCGGCCAGGGCAGGGACATGGGCCAGAAGCAGCATTAGGCTCATTAAAACTGCAAGGGTCTTCAAAAGCATCCCTCCTTACAAAGAAATTATAACATAAAAACACTGCCTCCGCGATGGCGAAGGCAGTGTTTTTGTATGGCAGAGGGAATTACTTGGCGGTAGCCTGGGTGTAGGCCTTCTCCAGAGCAACCATGAAGTCACCGGTAGACATGGTCACGGAGGTCTTCAGATCCTCGGCGTTGCAGTGGCCAGTCTCGTCAACGGTCACGTTGGCCAGCACTTCGGTCAGGGTCTTGCCCACGCAGTATTCGGCCAGGGCGTTAGCCTGCTCGTACCATTCCTTGCCGATGGGGGAGGCGGGCTTCATGTTGTAGGCTTCCTTCTTCTCCTGCTTGGAGAGGATCTCAGCGGTCTTGTCGGCGGTGATCAGGCCGGCGGCAGAGTAGGAAACCTTGGTCTGAGCCACGTCGAACAGGCAGGACACGATCTTGCCTTCGTCGTCAACGACCAGAGCGCAAACGGTGGAGTCAACCTGAGCGTTACCGTCCTTTTCGGCGGTAGCATCGGTGGAAGAATCGATACCGGTGGCGATGCCCAGGCCGTAACCGGCGGCCAAAGCGGCGGTGCAGCCAAGGGTCAGAACCAGAGCCAGAACCAGAGCGATAAGCTTTTTCATTTTAGAAAAGCCCTCCTTTAAATTGTTGCGCCTCAAAAGCGCAGTTAGGATGATGATCCTACCGTGCATTATTATGACGCACAGATCGAAGTTTGTCAATCTATGTTAATTATGTAACGAATTGGTAAAAAATCAATAAATTTACAATACGATTAAGGACTGTAATAGAATCAAAATAAACTTTCAAAAACTGTAGACGCATTGAGTTTTAAGGGTTTTGTGAATGAGAACGAAAAAAACAGGACTTTTGCGAAATTCAAATTGAGATTTACACAATGCATAAAATGTGTAGAAAGACATGAATATTATGAATAATAAATCTAGATATGTCAATATAAATTTAAAAAAGATTTTTCAGCCGATGGAATTAAAAAAGCGCCGCATAGGCGGCGCTTCCAGACTGTCGATAAAGTAACGGAAAATACCAGGGATGCAATGAAGGGGCGTCGCCCCTTCATTTTTTAATCGTATCGACCGGCTTTGCCGGTCGGGCGGGGCGTTTAGCGTAATAAAATGAAATTTTATGGAGCTAAACATTCCTTAGCATCCTCGAAAAAGTGGCGTATGCCACTTTTTCGACACGCTGAGCCCCTGCCTTTGCAGGGGCTGTTTTTCTTCTCCTACGATTTATTCAAATCTTCAAGGCGGGTATGTTTCAGCGCTTGCGGAACATCCTAAAATGTGTTAGCATGACACCAGAGGTGAGCGTTATGGAATTCATCCGTACAGCAGCGGTTTCTCCCCGTGTATATCTGGGAGACTGCCATCACAATATGCAGGTCATTGCCGAAAAGGCCAGGGAGCTGGAAAACCAGGGGGTTCAGTTAGCGCTGTTCCCTGAACTGGCCCTGACCGGGGCCACCTGTCAGGATCTGTTTATGAATCTGGCCTTTCAGCGCAGAGCCCGGGAGGCGCTGGATGCCTTGGCCCGGCAGGCTGGCGAGATGATTTGGGTCGTTGGCGTTCCCCTGGCTCATGAGGGGCGCCTGTATAACTGCGCCGCCGTGATGCACCGGGGCAAGCTTCTGGGGCTGGCAGGCAAAAAGCGCCTGTCCCGTGAGCGGGGGGAGAGCCGCTGGTTCGCGCCCTGCAAGGGTTCCTGCTTGATTCCATGGAATGGCGACGGTGTCCTCCTGACGGAGGCGTTGCTTGTGGAGGTGGATGGCTTTACCTTCACCATAGCCATTGGGGAGGATCTGCCGACCTGTCTAAACGCTGCGCCGGTGATTCTAAACCCCAGCGCTGCCAACGAGGTGGCGGGTCGGCACGACAAGCGCTGCCGTGACCTGAGCTGGCTGAGCGATGACAGGCTGGCAGCCATCGTGCACGCGGGGGCAGGCTTTGGCGAATCCACCACGGATCTTGTGTTCGCGGGCCATACCGCCGTGTATGAAAAGGGGCGCTGCCTGGCTGAGGGCAGACGCTTTGATCCCCAGGGCGGCGAGGCTGTGGCGGATATTGACCTGTGGCGGCTCACCTATAAACGCCAGCAGGCGCAAATAAGCTTGGATGAAGCAACTCGCCTTCAGGGCAAGGGGCTTATGCCGCACGATGGGCGGCTCCTTCGCACCCTGGATCCCCTTCCCTTTGTGCCCCAGGGCGAGGGCTGGGAGGCCCGCTGCCAAGAGATCACCGCTATTCAGGTAACGGGCCTGCGCACCCGCTTGGAAAAAACGGGCATGAAAAACCTGGTCATTGGCGTTTCCGGCGGGCTGGATAGCACCTTGGCCCTTTTGGTGGCTGCCCACACCTACGGGGAGATGGGCCTGCCCCTCACCCATATCCATGCCATTACCATGCCCGGCTTCGGTACTGGCCAAAGAACCTACGGCAACGCTCACCGGCTGATGGAGGTTCTGGGGGTGACTCTTTTGGAGATCCCTATCGGCCCGGCGGTACGCCAACATTTTCAAGATATTGGGCATGAGGAAGGCTGTCATGACGTGACCTACGAAAACGCCCAAGCCCGGGAACGAACCCAGATTCTCATGGATTATGCCAATCAAATCGGCGGCCTGGTGCTGGGCACGGGGGACCTGTCAGAGGAGGCCCTAGGCTTCTGCACCTATAATGGCGACCATATGAGTATGTACAATGTAAACGGCTCCGTGCCCAAAACGCTGATGCGTACCCTGGTGGGCTGGCTGGGCGGAACCTTTGATGAGCATACCGGCGCTATCTGCCGGGATATTGTGGAAACCCCTGTCTCACCGGAGCTTCTGCCGGTAACCGAAGGGGAACTGAACCAGCGCACCGAGGACATCTTGGGCGACTATGCCCTGCACGATTTCTTTCTCTATCATCTGATGGATTCCGGCAGCGGGCTGGAAAGGCTTAAAATGCTAGCCCTCAAGGCCTGTGAGGGAGTCTATGCGGAGGAAGCTCTTCAAAAAGCTCTGACCCTGTTCCACCGCCGCTTCTTCCAGCAGCAGTTTAAGCGCAGCTGTATGCCCGACGGCCCCAAGGTAGGCGCTATCGGCCTCTCCCCCCGAGGCGGCTGGCTGATGCCCAGCGACATCGCGCACAGACCTCTCTTATAAAAAATGCAAGCCCCCCTTTCTCTTTAAAAGAAAGGGGGGCTTATGCTTAACAATAAGCTTAATCCTTGTCAAAAAACTTTTGCAGCCCCAAAGCGGCCAAGATCCAGCCGATGGGGGAGCAGCCGCAGCCTTTTAGGCCTCTGCGGCGCTTCTTTTTGCCGAAGATCAGCCACAGCACAAAGGCGATGGTCAAGGTTTTGCCCAGGCTGATGCCAGAGCCTTTTTCTTCTCCCCGAAGAATTCGCTCCAGGCTGTTTTCCACCTTATCCTCCAGCCTGTCCTCCCAGTCATCCTCGGCAAAAAGGCGGGCCCAGTCCACACGGGCTGTGGGCCCAGGGGTGGCCTGGGGAGCCATGGCGCCGGTCAAAGGAACAGTCTCCCCAAAGGTCTTGCCCAGGGAGGCAGCCAAGGCCGGGATATAATCCGCCATGGCCTGGTCATACTGCTGGGTCACGAAAGGCTTTTGCAAGTGCTGAGACAAAAGGATCTGCTGGGAGGCGTCAGGAAACTTCTTCGTCAGCTCACGGCCTGCGCAGGAATAATAGTTATCCTCTCCCACGGCCAAAAGCACCAGAAGGTCGTTTTCCCCCAGGCCCCATTGGGCAAACAGGGTTTCGGCATAGGTTTTAATATCCTGGCCATCTAAAAAGTGCAAATTGGCCAGGTAAAACCCTACGCCGGTCTTTTCCTTAAGGCTTTCGTGAAAGGCCTCCAGCTGCGCCGCCATTTGGGAAGAAAGCACATTGGCATAGTCGTTCACCGCGCCGCCCCTTTCGGGATAGGCGGGCTGCACCTCCACATGATCAGGCAGCTGCGCCACAGGCGGCACGCCCAGCCCCTGGGCAATGCGCCCGGAGAAGGTGCTCTGAATCCGCTGGGCATAGTCCTCCGCCGCAGCTTGGTATGCCTGGGCTGCCGGGGAGGCTGCCAATTGATCCATCTGGCGGATGAGGGAATCAATATACCCCTGATCCCGCAAGCTGGCCTGAACGCTGGAAAGGGTGAGCAAATATTCTGCCAGGCTATGGGCCGTTTGAGGCAGCCCCGCCACCCGTTCATCTGCCTGCGGCAGATGGCGCAGGGCTACCGCCTTAAGGTTCTGGGCGCAGGCTGCCTGCTGGGCCCGCACCTGGGCCAGGCCCCCCGCCTGGGCATAGAGAGCCTGGAGCTGGGCATATTCCTTCTGCCAGCCCTGCCGGGCCCCCCAGCCCAAGCCAAAGAGAACCAGCGCCAGCGCTAAAAGAAC
>JAFUPO010000146.1 GCA_017481185.1 Clostridia bacterium
CAGCCGCCGCCAGGTGCTTTCCTGGCTGGAGGCGCCCCTGGCAAACTGAATCTCACGGCTGGGCAAGCAGGCCGCCTGACCGCCCAGCAGCCAGGCAGCGTCCTCTGCCGCCCGGGCTGCCGCCAGGTCGCTGGGGGTAACCATCACCACTGGTTTGCCGCATTGGGCGTAAACAGCCGCAGCCAAATAGGCCCGGATGCCCTCAGGCAGCCCATACAGGGCCGTAACCTCACAGGCGTCCAGGCTTTGGATCAACTGTTTGAAAGGGGCCGTTTGCCCCAGGGGCGAAAACAAGGCGTGATTCATTGAGCAGGCTCCGTTTTCTTCGTTTCCTTATGATTATAGGTGCGCATGGCAAAATCAATGCCTTTTTCCACATAGGCTAACACGCAATCAGCTGCCTCAACGTAGGCCTTGAAGGCAATTTCCCGCTCCTGAGCGTCCTTATAGTGGGAAAGAACCCAGTCTGCCAGATCCCACCCCTGAGGCTTGGCCCCTACGCCTACCCGTATGCGGGGAAAATCCTGCCGCCCCCACAGCCCAATAATGGAGCGCATACCGTTATGGGTCCCGGCGCTGCCGGATTTGCGCACCCGGATGGCACCCTGGGGCAGATCAATATCGTCATAGATTACCAGCACATGGTCCGCCTCAGCCTTGTACCAGGAAACCAACTCCGTCAGGCACTGGCCGGAATTGTTCATAAAGGTCTGGGGGCGGCAGAGCACCAGGCGCTTGCCTCCATAGGTGCCCTCGCCTACCTGGCCCTTGCACTTAGCCCGGTTGACCGGCAGATTCAATTTCTGGCTAAGCACCTCGATAACGTCAAAGCCCACATTGTGGCGGGTATGCTCATATTCGCGGCCCGGATTGCCCAAGCCTACAATAACAAATGTTTCTTTTTCCATAACTGCACCCTTCCCAAAACGCCGATAGGCGGGAATCCCCCGCAAGGGGGCCCCGCAAAATCGCTCGTGATTCAAATCAAAAAGTAATTTCTCAGGCTTTCAGCCATTCCGCCGGGCGCACCCGCGCAGTGGATTGATCCGCCGGCATTTCCAATATCATCAGGGCCTTTTCGCCGCTGATATGCTTTTTGTCAGGTCGGGCTGTAGACATCACAAAAGCCATACCCACAACGGTCACCTTAAACTCGCACATCAGATCCACCATGGCCTTGGCCGTATCGCCGCCCTTCAAGAAGTCGTCAACGATCAAGGCGCGCTGGCCCTCCTTGACGGCGCGACGGGAAAGGGACATGGTTTCAATCTGCCCCTGAGAGCCGGAAACATAATTGATATTCACCGCGGAGCCTTCGTAGACCTTGCTGGATCTGCGGGCAATCACCAGCGGCACACCCAAGGCGTTGGCAGTCATCAGCGCAACGGGGATGCCTTTGGTTTCCATGGTCAGAACAAAATCAGGAGCCTCCTGATAGTATTCCCCAGCCAGGATTACGCCCATGCGGGAGGTGATTTGAGGATCGGACAAAATATCCGATAAGTACAAAAAACCGCCCGGAAGCACCCGGCCAGTGCCGCTAAGCTCATTGCTCAGTTCCTCAATGTAATCAAAAGCTGCCTGACGGGATAGACTGGGCCGATAGCGCACACCGCCGGCAGCGCCGGTCACCGTTTCCACCTCACCCAAATCAAAGGCACGGCAAACCCCCCGAAGAATATCAATATCCTCCGACATGGTGGATTTTGCCGAGCCGAAAAGCTCGCAAAACTGCGAGAGTGTATGAATCTTGTTTGGAGAGGAGGCCAACATACTGGTCATGGCGGCCAAACGTTCGTTGCGACGGATCTTATCCATGGTATACGCTCCTGTCATGCTATGATTCCACATCCTGACAAGTATACCACAACACAACGAATATTGCCAATACTTTTTTGAGTGATTGTTCGTTATTTTCGCAAATTTCTCGGCTTGCCCACATAGGCGGCAGCCACCATGCCTGCGCCCACATGAGCGCCAATAACAGGGCCAATATCGCAAAGAATAATCTCTAATTCGGGATGGCTGGCTTTGATCATGTCTGCCAAGCGCTGCGCAGTTTCAAGGTCGTCGCCATGGCCCACCATCAAGGTTCGGGTATCCTCGGCCAGGGTAACATCCACCATTTCCACCAGCCGCTTAAAGGCGCGCTGTTTGCCGCGAATCTTATCAGCAACCTTCAGTTTTCCGTCCTCATCCATGGTAAGCACGGGCTTAATATTCAAGGCCGTGCCCATAATGGCGCTGGACTTTGACAGGCGTCCGCCCCGGTACAGATGGAACAGATCCTCCACCGTGAACCAGTGATTGACCCGCTGCCGGTTGTCATGAGCCCATGCGCATAAGTCCTCAAAGCTCATGCCCTCCCTTTTGAGCCGCGCGGCCTCGTAGATGAACGCAGCCTCCCCCACGGAGGCTGACAGCGTATCCACAGACCAGATGCGCACATCCGGATAAAGCTGCCGAAGCTCCTCCCCTGCCATTCGGGCGGACTGGTAGGTTCCGCTCAACCCAGAAGAAAAGCTCAAATACAAAATATCCAAGCCCTGCTTGGCTAAAGGGATAAAGGTATCCAAAAACAGGGTCATGTTGATCTGGGCAGTTTCAGGCTTCTCACCCTCTCGAAGCCGCTGATAAAACTCCTTCACAGAGAGCTGCCGCTGCGAGGGTTCATACATCACTTCACGATCTGACAGACGAATGGGCATGGCAATGACCTTTACGCCGATCTCATCCAAAACGCTCTGTGGCAGATCAACTGTTGCATCCGTCACGAGGGCATAGTCCTTCATGGTGAACCAATGTCTCCTTTCGTATATGAACTTCCAATACTGTTTTTAATTTTCTTCCCGCCAGGCTTTGCAGACATCCACCCACTTTTTCGCCTGGGCACATTCAAACAGCTTATCCGGCGTCATTTCAATGGCGCTGTTGCTGCTGCCGCAGGCCGGAAAAACCGTTTCAAAACGCTTAAGAGAGACGTCTAAATACACCTGAACCCCTTCGTTAACTCCAAAGGGGCAAACGCCGCCGATGGCATGGCCCACCAGCCTTTCCACCTCGTCCCCCGCGGGCATAGATGCTTTTACGCCAAATTCTGTCTTGAAATTATGATTGTCAATCTTGGCGTCACCTGCTGCTACCACCAGCAAGCAGCCCTCTCCTTTTTTAAAGGACAGCGTTTTGGCGATACGCGCGCCTTCCACCCCCAACGCTTCCGCCGCCAAAGCCACCGTAGCGCTGGATACTGCCAGCTCCTGAATCTCATTCTCCAGCCCATAGGCTGCCAGATAAGCCCGCACCCTTTCAATCGCCATGATTATCGCCTCTTTTGCCAGTATACACGTTATCATACTAAAGTCTGACAGAATATGCAAGCAAAATATAAACCCATTCACCTTGAGCGAATGGGTTTGCGGGGGAGTCTTTAATTCAATCGTGTGGCACTGCGGCCTACCTCCACATTATCCTGGGTGCGATCCTGAAGGGGCTGGATGGGATTAGGCGCCGTTTCCCACCGGTAATCCTGGCCAAAGAGGCGGATATGATCGGCAATCACGTCATGGCTCTGCACGTTGGGCACATCATGATTCATGGTCTGCTGATATTGAAAGAAATCTGCCTTGGGCGGCAATTCATCCACCCGGCGATAGCCCTCCCGCTGGCCAGTTTGCTCTACGGAAGCGGCCAGCACGCCTCTGACATAATCGATATTTGAGCCCAGCACCAGCGCCTGAGGAAAGCTCCCCTCGCCGACCACCTGGCGATAGTCCTTATGCTCATATTTCTCCAACAGCTCTGCCGCCAGCTTCAGGTGAACCAACTCCTGCTCGTAAAGCTGCTGCCAGACCTTTTTCATCCTCTGATCAGGCTCCGTTTCCATGCAGGACCAGTACAGATAAGCTTCCGTATACTGGTGCATCACCAAACACTCCAGCCAGGTGGCCGTGGGATCCATCAGACAGCCGTATTGGGTTACGTGCTGCTCCTCAATCATGGCAATCTCTTGATACAGCCTGCGGCCCTTGGTATTGGGATACAGCGCACACACGTTCATGTAATAATTCATAGTCTGCTGTTCGGCGGCGGTGATAATGCCGCAGGCCAGCTTGGTAAAGGTATCCGCCTGCTTGTTGCTAATGGGATTTTTCACATCGTCATAAGGGAAACGGTGTTCAGCAATGGTGGGCCGGCCCGGCATGATCTCCGTATAGCGGCCTACCAGGTTCTCCGCCTTCACCCCTGCATCCATGTCCAGAAGGTCTGCGTAGCGATACAGATGGTCAAAATCCTCCAGGAGAGCGAAATCCAGCGCCTGCTTCACATTAGCGTCGGTCACTCGCTGGGCCAGGTGGGCAGTCAGGTCTACCGCCAGCTGTTCATAGCCGATGGTATGCTCCAGCACCGATTCATCCAGAGGCTTCAGAGCGCTCAAAAGTTTTTGCTGCTGCTGTTCCAATCTGCGCAAAAGAGCCAGCTCCCGGCGCAGGTCGTTATTGGCGCAGTGGCGAGAAAACTGGTGCAAAAACCAATTCGCCTCAAACTCCGTGCCGTTCATCAGGATCACTCGGGTGCGGGTATAGGGATCCACCTCCTGTTTTAGATAGGGAGACGGGTACAGGGCTTTCCAATCCATAAAGCAGGTCTGAGGCGCTGGGGCAGTCTGTGCAAAGGGATCCATGGCACTCACTCCTTTTTGTTTTCCCTTATCATGCACTGCCTCTGGCTTTCTCATTCCAGCATTTTCAAAAATTCTTCCACGGGCCGTGTCAGAACGCGATTGCGTTTATACACAAAGTAAAGGTATCGATATGCCCTGTCGCCGGATAGGTGATAGAACAGCAGCCTGCTATCACCTGGAGCCAGCCGCACCAGCGTATCGCTGACAAAGGCAGCCCCCAGCCCATAAGCAGCCAGATTATACGCAGAAATCTGCTGATCTAGCAGCAATCGAATATGGGGGCGAAAGCCCGCAGCTTCGCAAAGCTCCTCCCCTCGTTTGCGGGTGTCGTTTCCAGCCTTAAGCATCAGAAAGGGCAGATCCTGAAACATATCAAGGGGAACCGCCTCCTTCTCCTGGCCTGCTGCAACTTCCTCCGCCGTGAGCGCATAGGAGCGGGTTGCTTGAGGCGCTAGCAGGGTGGGCACCGCCAGCATCACGCGTTCCCTTTGATAGGGGCGGCTTTCAAACACCGCAGGATCAAAAGCATAGTTTTCCACCACCACGTCCAGGCCGCCAGCCTGCAATTCTCTTTCCAAGGTGTCTGTATGCCCTTCGGTAAGCTTCACCGTTACCCCTGGATACCTGGCCGAAAAAGCAGAGATCATAGGCGGAAGCACATAGGAGGCGAACAGCATCGTTCCACCCAGCGACAGGGTGCCCGTTAGGCACTGCTCAGCATCGCTCAGATACTGCTCAAAACCCATCTCAATCTCCTGAATCTGCTGTGCGCAGCGGATATACTCCCGTCCCATCTCCGTCAATCCAATTGGCGAAGTGCTGCGGTCAAAGATGGGGCCGCCCAGCTTTTCCTCAACCTTTTTCACCATCAAGCTCAGGGAAGGTTGAGATACATACAGCTTCGTTGCCGCTTTTGAAAAGCTCCGTTGCCGGTAAACCTCCATCACATAGCGCATTTCGCGAAACATGACATCCTCCTATAAATAAATGCTTATATCATTGTTTTATATATAAGTATTTGAAAATATTATAGGCCCCTTCTATAATAAAAGCAAGAGGTGAATGTTAATGACAAGCTTTCGTATCGAGCATGATTTCGTAGGTGAAAAGGCTGTTCCCCAGGCTGCTTATTATGGCATACATTCCCTGCGCGCTCAGGAGAACTTTCCGATTACCGGGCAGCGCCTCTGCCCCGAAATGATAATAGCCCTGGCCAATGTTAAAAAGGCCTGCGCCCTGGCCAATCAAGAGGCTGGCGTTTTATCCGATTCGATTGCTGAGGCTATTATCAAGGCCTGTGATGAAGTGGCCTGCGGCTGTTTTCATGAGCAATTTATTGTTGACCCCATTCAGGGCGGTGCAGGCACCTCCACCAACATGAACGCCAACGAGGTCATCGCCAATCGGGCCATTGAGCTGCTGGGCGGCGCCTTGGGCGATTATGCCCTAGTTAACCCCAACGATCATGTGAACTGCGGCCAATCCACCAACGATGTGTATCCTACCTGCGGCAAGTTAGCCCTTTACCGGCTAAGCCAAGGGCTGCTAACCCAGCTTGAACGGCTGATTGACGCCCTATCAGCCAAGGCCGCCGCCTTTGACCACGTAGTAAAGATGGGCCGTACCCAGCTTCAGGACGCTGTGCCCATCCGTCTTGGTCAGGAGTTTGCAGCCTATGTTTCCGTTCTTCGCCGCGAGGCTGCCCGCTTGGATAAGGCGCGGCAGGAGCTGCTTTGCGTCAACCTAGGCGGCACAGCCATCGGAACCAGCGTAAATGCTGACCCCGTCTATATTCGTACCGTTGTACCCAAACTGGCGCAGATCACCGGTCTGCCCTTTATTCAGAGCGACGACCTGATCGACGCCACCCAAAACCTGGATTGCTATGTAACCTTTTCATCTGCACTAAAAAGCTGCGGTGTCAGCCTGTCCAAGATCTGCAACGATCTGCGGCTCATGTCATCCGGGCCGCAGGACGGGCTGGGTGAAATTACTCTGCCGCCCCGGCAGAACGGTTCCTCCATCATGCCTGGAAAGGTGAACCCGGTAATCCCCGAAGTCGTCAATCAAATCGCCTTTCGCCTTATTGGCTTTGACACCACCATCACCTTGGCGGCAGAAGCTGGCCAGTTTGAGCTGAACGCTTTTGAGCCGGTGATCTTTGACACGCTGTTAAGCGGCGTGCAGCAATTAACCCAAGGGCTGGCAACGCTTACGGATCATTGTATCCTGGGCATCACAGCTAACCCCTCCCATTGCCAAGAGGAGGTGGAGCGCTCAGTGGGCATCGTTACTGCACTGTGTCCGTTGATTGGCTATTCCGCCGCCTGTTCTCTGGCAAAGGAGGCCCTGCGTACTCGAACCCCCATCCGGGAGCTGGTGGTGGCTCATGGCCTTTTGACCCCCCAGCAGGCCGAGCAGGCGCTGGAACCCAGAAATATGACATAAATTTACTATACTGGAATTCAGAGCCCTTTGTTCATCTGGTTAGGATCATAACACATCTCTCCTTTTCTTTGGCGGCGTTTCTTTGCCGCAGATGTTTTTATAATGCAAACAGCCGGGGCGGTTCTTCGCTCCGGCTGGTATTGCCAATGGGTAAAAGAAAAGGCCCCGATCACTCGAGGCCTACTTTAAGATATTCCTCTGCCGCTTTGAGTATCTGCTTTTTACTTGAATCCTTGGTGAGGGAATCACGAATGTATGGCCTTCCTGACATTTTCCTTGTGCCCTCATGGACATATTTTGAGTAATCAAGCGTATTGCCTACCTTGACAATGCTTTCGTCGCTGCTCACTTCGTACTGAAGATCGCGCTGCAAGGCACCAGTTTTGCGAATGGGTTTTCCATACCCTTGTCGCATCTGCCAAAGGATTAGGTTTTGAGCCTTGATACCCATGGCAGTCAGGGCATCTCCCTTGTTCCGCTCCATCCGGGATAGAATTTGCTGGCTGTTATCATTAAACTTTACCTTAAAAACCACTTAGAGCCTCCTCTCGGGTATAGAAAAACCGCCTAACGACTTGTCGTCTGGCGGTTAATGGATTTCTTTTCTGTTTTTGTAGGCCGCTCTCGCTTCATCAAGTGACATATAATTCGCGCCTCCGCTTAAACTGGGATTTTCTCTCTGAACAGGATCATTTTCCCATCCGCATTTGCCGCATATATCATAAATACCGCAATTTGATCCACAGACGGGGCAGCTATTCGTTTCTTTCATGCTCAAGTTTCCAGTACGCCTCCTGAATTAGCATAGAAAAGCGCCTTGCTTTCGCAGGGTGCTTTATAATGCAAAATGAATAAAAATTCCGTTATCGTCTTTCTTCCACAATGCCCAACCGAAGTAATCTGACCACTTTTCATCCACTTTTGATTTTTCCCACAACGGCTGGAACTCCTTGACTTTGGCCTTCGGGATCAACCAGCCCATCATATCCTCGCCTTCCATTGTGTCTGTTTCAAAATCGTTGCCATCACCAGCGTCAGCAAAGAACACAGCATCCCACTTTTCAGCTTCGGCCTGGATAAGCTCAAAGAAGCGATTAAATTTCTGCGTTTCTTGCGTTCTTAACCCTGTCATTTGCTGTGCCCCCTTTCATGATGGTAACAAATTCGCCAGTCTGCTTCGTAATCACAACATCTTTACCCTTGATATAGAAAAACACTTCGTCTGGCTGACCACGCCAATAGCCTATCCGCTTTTCAGTCGGGTTGTTCTTAATGTCGTATATGATCGCTAATACCTTCTGTCTATCTTCCTCAGAAGATGGATCATAGCCGAAATCAGAAGCGTGTTTTCCTGCCTTCTTTCCGAACTGTTTCCAGTCTAAAATGAAGGTGTCTGAATTCTCTTTAATTATACCATCAAACCCTTGATTGTTCAAGGATTCACGGGCTTTTTTCACCACTCCCCCGTCCATGATATTCTCATCCGGCAGCAACACATGAGGAATCAACGTGCAATGGCAGTTGATAACCTCTTTCGCCGGGGCGCTGGGGTCGCCGGGATATTTCAGCTCATTGCCCCAAATGGTATGGAAAGCCTCGCCCGCCAGGGCGGTTTTTCCGTCCAGGGCCATATGACTTTCGCGGCTGCCACTGGACCGACCTGC
>JAFUPO010000147.1 GCA_017481185.1 Clostridia bacterium
CAGGGCTATGTGGAGCAAACTCCCCGCAGCGGCCGCTATATGATCGGTTACCGCTTTTTTGCCATTGGCTCCACCTATCGCTATCAGTATCCCTTCATTTCAATTGTAGAAAAATACATGGAGCATCTGGATCCCCGGTTTCAGGAAAACGTGAGCGTGCTTAATCCCTTTATGCAATTGCTGAACATTCAGGCCCGGGAAAGCGTGTTTGTGCCCAGCCTGTCGCCGGTGCGCATCCGCCCGGCCTATGCCAGCGCCTCGGGAAAGGTGCTCTTGTCCTACCTGAGCGATAAAGAATTAGAAAAAATGTTTGAAAGCACCGAGATTCAGCGCTTCACTGCCAACACCATTGCCAGCGTGGAGGCCCTGAAGGAGGAATTGAATCAGGTGCGCCAGCAGGGCTACGCCACTGAGGAGGATGAGATCATTCTGGGCCGGGGCTGCATTGCTTTTCCCATCCTGGATGCGTCGGAAACGGCCATCGCCGCCATCAGCCTCTCCGGCAAGGTGGAATTGATTCGGTCTGAAAAGGAGAGCCTGGCCCTGGCCTTAAGAGACGTAGCCTACGCCGTTTCCTCTGAGCTGGGCTACGATGTGCTGGCAGGCCCCCGCAGGCGGCGCAAGTAAATATTGTTGAACCTCAGTCCCCTGACCATGATCGGTCAGGGGATTTTTTTGCCTTGCGCCAAGGGTGGCGCCCTTGTGGTTTTAGGCAACTAACCGACCAAATCCAACAAGATTCGTCAATTTAATACAAAAAGTTCAGAATATATGTACAAGCATAAATAATACAAGAAAAATTTTTCGACACATATTGACAAACTAAACAAATGAACGTAATATCTAGACAATAAAAATAATTTAAACAAACAATATTTCAGAATAAACGAACAAATTCTTTGTTTTAATTGCGGAGGGACGTTGAATGGTTCGACTTTGCGCCAGGCTCAAGCTTCACTACGCGTGGGCGATCCTCGTGGGCTGCTTTATTCTCAGCCTGGGCGGCACGGCCATCGTAGTCAACTGTATCGGCGTATTCATCAAGCCCGTTTCTGAGGCCATGGGCTTTTCCCGGGCTTCCTTCTCGCTGTTTTATACCTTTTCCACCCTGGTGAGCACCTGTATGGCGCCCTTTCTGGGCTCCATCATTAAAAAGGTGGGCAGCAAGCTGCCGGTGATCGTTTGCTCTATCGGCGCGGGCGTAATGCTGTTTTGCTATTCCTTTTGCCGCGAGCTGTATCAGTTTTATCTGTGCGGCTGCCTGGCGGGCATCTTTACCGGCGCGCTGACCTCCATGGCCATCTCCACCATCATCTACCGCTGGTTTGAAAAAAAACGGGGCATGGCCATCGGCATCGCCTTTGCAGGCTCCGGCCTGGGCTCCATGGTGCTCAATCCCCTGGTGACCCATATCATCGAAACCGTTGGCTGGCAAGCAGGGTTTCAGCTCCTGGGCGTTTTGCTCATTGCGGTAAACGTCACCGCGGCGCTGGTGTTCATCATCGATCATCCCGGCAAGATCGGCCTTAAGCCCCTGGGGGCAGAGGAGGGCGCCAGCCAGGTCAAAAAGGCCAGCCTCCTCAACATCTGCCGCAAGGATGCAATGAAGCTTCCTCAATTTTGGGTCCTGTGCGTGGCCAGCGCTCTGGCAGGCCTGCTGGGCACCGGTATCCAGCAACACCTGAACGCTTATATGACCGATATTGGCTACACCCCCGCTTATGCGGCCACGATTTTCTCCACGGTGATGTTTCTGCTCACCGTTGGCAAATTGCTGCTGGGCGTGGTGATCGACCGCTTCGGCACGAAGGCGGGCACGGCGATTATTTGCTCCCTTCTCTCCCTGTCCTCCTTCGTGCTTTTATTCAGCGGACAGGGGTGGATGCCCATGGTTTTTGCTGTGATCTTCGGCGGCGGGTACACGATCCTCTCCATACTGCCCACCACCCTGACCAGCAGCCTTATGGGAACAGCGGATTACAGCGCCAATTACGGCGTGGTGACCTTCTTCCTGTGCAGCGGCATGGCTGTGGGCTCCCCCATTTCCGCCTTCTTCTTTGATACCTTCGGCAGCTACAAGCCTGCCTGGATCCTCTACGGCGTGATGGCCGTGGTGGTGCTTGTCATGTATCTGTGGGCCATAGGCCGCTTTGAAAAGATGCGCCGGGCCGCCAACCCATAACGACAGGAGGAGGACCCATGTACAAAACCTTTGATGAACTCTTTGCCTCCCGCCAGGCGGCAGCTCCCAAGCGGCTGGTGGTGGCCTGCGCCAACGAAGACCATACCCTGGAGGCTGTGAGCCTGGCGGTCAAGGAGGGCTGCGTGACCCCCATCCTGATCGGCAGAGGAGAGGACCTGGCCCAGCGGCTTCCCGCCTGGGGCCTTGAGGGCGCTCAGGTCATTGACGCGCAGGATGATTTGGAGGCGGTCAGCAAGGCTGTGGCCCTGATCCGCGACGGCCAGGGAGACATCCTTTTAAAGGGCCTGGTGGACACGGCGGTGGTGATGCGAGCGGTGGTCAACAAGGAAAACGGTCTGTGCGCCCGGGGGGTGCTCTCCCACCTGACCCTGACCCAGATCCCTAACTATCACAAGCTCCTGGGCATCACCGACTGCGCCCTTTTAACCTACCCCACCCTGGAGCAAAAAAAGGCCGCCATTCTGAACGCTGTGGAGTATCTCCAGGCCCTGGGGGTCAAAACCCCCAAGGTGGCTGTGCTGGCGGCAGTGGAAAAGGTAAACCCCAAGATGCCCGAAACCGTGGATGCGGACCTTTTAAAGCAGTGGGGCCTCTGCGGCGAGGCGGGGGACTGCCTCATTGAAGGCCCTATCTCCTATGACCTGGCCATGCGCCCCGGCGCAGCGAAAATCAAGGGTTTTAACAGCCCCGTGGCCGGGGATCCCGACCTTTTATGCGTGCCCAACCTCACCGTGGGCAACGTGCTTATCAAAGCCCTGACCTGCTCCGCCAAGGCGGTCAGCGCCGGGCTGATCCTGGGGGCGAAGGTGCCGGTGATCGTCACCTCCCGTTCTTCCTCCGTGGCCACGAAAGCCACGTCCATCCGCATGGCGGCTGCCATCTGATTCAAAGGAGGTCTGCCCATGAAAGATTATCATGTGTTGGCGATCAACCCCGGCTCCACCAGCATGAAGTTTGCTGTGTACAAAAATGAAGACTGCATCCTGAAAAAGACCTACACCTATACGCCGGAGCAGATCACCCGGTTCTCCGCCATGATCGAGCAATTGGATATGCGCCGGGAAACGGTGAACCAGTTTATTCAGGAATCGGGCTTTGACGTAAGCCTTCTGGACGCGGTGGTGGGCCGGGGCGGCGTGGTGCCCCCTTTAAAGTCCGGCGCGTACCGGATGAATGATCTTTTGCTGGACCGCCTGGCCAACCGCCCCGCCGGTCAGCACGCCTCCAACCTGGGCGGTATTCTGGCCTATGAATTGGCCAACAAGCTGGGCAAGCCCGCCTACATTTACGATGCGGTTTCCGTTTCGGAGACCAAGCCCCTGGCTACCCTTACCGGCGTTAAGGGATTGGTTCGCCAAAGCCGCCTCCATGCCCTGAACGTGCGGGCCACAGCCTTTAAGGAGGCCAAAAAACTGGGCAGGCCCCTAGAGAATGTGAACCTGCTCATCGCCCATCTGGGCGGCGGGGTCACCATGGCCATGATGGAAAAGGGCCGCATGGTGGATATTCTTCTGGACGGCGAGGGCCCCATGTCTCCCGAAAGGGCGGGCCGCTGTCCCCTGTCCTCCCTGATCACCTACTGCATGACCAACCAGATCGACTATAAAACCCTGATGAAGCGTATCCGGGGCGGCGGCGGCTTTGTAGCCCTTTTGGGCACCAACAGCGCCCTGGAGGTTGAAAAGCGGGTGGCGGAGGGCGACGAGTTTGCCGCCCTGGTGCTGGAAACCTTTTGCTACCAGGTGGCCAAGTCCATTGGCGAAATGGCCACCGTGACCGCAGGCAAGGTGGATCGGATCGTGCTGACCGGCGCTTTGGCCAATTCGCAAAGGATGGTGGATTGGATCACCCAGCGAGTCAGGTTCATCGCCCCGGTGGATGTAATCCCTGGAGAAAACGAGATGGAATCCCTGGCCATGGGCACCCTGCGGGTGCTTAAGGGCGAGGAGGAGGCCCACGTGTATGATGAGGCCACCGACAGCTGGGATATGGACAAGTCCCTTCAGGGGGCTTTGGAAGAATACAAGCAAATGAAAAGAGGGAAGAAAGTGGAAAAGCTGGTGCTGATGATGAGCGAAAAGGACTCGGTAGCCATCGTCCTTCGCGCCATCCAAAAGGGCGAAAAGGTTCCCCTGCCTGACGGCCGGGTGTTGGAAGCCCTCAACGATATCCCCCGCTCCCATAAGATCGCCATTATGGATGTGGCCCTTGGAGAGCCGGTGATCCGCTATGGCGATGAGATCGGCTATGCCACCCAGCCCATTAAGGCAGGGGAATGGATCCACGTACACAACATGGACGCTGAAAAGATCATGTGATCGAACAGGAGGAACGCCTTATGAAAACTTTTATGGGTTATAAACGGCCTGACGGCAAGGTGGGCGTGCGCAACTATGTGGCGATTCTCTCCACGGTGTGCTGCGCCAACCCGGTAGCGGAAAAGGTGGCCCGCAGCGTGCCCGGCTCCGTGGCGCTGCTTCACGGCCATGGCTGCGGCCGCCGCCCCGAGCGCCCCATGCACAATATGTGCTTAAAGGGCCTGGGATCCAACCCCAACATTTACGGCACCGTGGTGGTGGCCCTGGGCTGTGAAGGCACCCCCTATAAGGAGGTAGCGGAGGACATCGCCAAAACCGGCCGCCCGGTGGAGCTGGTAGTGATCCAGGAGGAAGGCAGCGTGGTAGCCACCCAAAAGGCCATTGAGGCAGCGAAAAAGCTGGTCAGTGAGGCGGCAAAGCTTGAAAGGGAGGAATTCCCCGTATCAGAGCTGATGCTGGGCATGGAATGTGGCGGCTCCGACGCCCTCTCCGGCGTGACCTCCAACCCCTCCATCGGCGTTTTGTCCGACTGGCTGGTTGATCAGGGAGGCACCACCATCCTGACCGAAACCACTGAGCTGATCGGCACCAACCGCATCTTAAAGAACCGCGCCGCCAACGACGAGGTGGCCTGCCGCATCGATGAGGTCATCCAGGCAGCGCAGGACAACACCAAGGTCTGCCTGGGCGAGTTTGCGGCCCGGGCCATCTCCCCCGGCAATATGGATGGCGGCATGACCACCATCCAGGAAAAGGCCCTGGGCTGCGTGCGCAAAGGCGGCTCCTCCACCATCAACGAGGTGGTGGGCTATGGGCAGAAGCCTACCCAAAAGGGCTTGATCATCATGGATGGCCCTGGGTTTGATACCGAATCCATGGGCGGCCTGGCTTCCATGGGCTCCCAGATCATGTTTTTCTCCACCGGCCGGGGCAACCCCATCGGCTTCCCCATCGTGCCGGTGGTCAAGGTGGGCTCCAACAATGAGCTTTATGAGCGCATGAAGGACGATATCGACATCAACGCAGGCCGCCTTCTCTCCGGCGACTTCACCTTCGACGATATGCGGGAGGAGATGGTGGATTACCTGATCCGCACCGCCAACGGCGAGCAAACCAAGGCTGAAAAGAACGACCAGGGCGGCATCGTTTGCTTCTGGTCCTGGTCCAAATCTCTGTAAAACCCAACGGAAAAGGAGGAACGCCTTATGAAGTATACCTTGCAGCAAAACGCTTTTCAGGGCTTCGAGCCTGTCACCATTGAGCTGCCGGATACCTGGGATGTGCAGTTTAACGCCATCGCCGGCGACGCCATGCCAGCCCTGACCAAGGAGCAGATCAAGGAAAAGCTCAACAAGCCCTACGGCGCGCCTACCATTGCTGAATTGGCCAAGGGGGCCAAGGAGGTCTGCATCGTTTTTGACGACATTTCTCGGGGAACCCCCACCCAGCCCATGGCCGAGGCCGTTTTGGAGGAGCTCCATGCCGCTGGCATCCAGAAAAGCCAGATCCGCTTCATCTGTGCCCTGGGCACCCACGGCTCCCACTACCGCACGGATTTTGTGCAGAAGCTGGGCGAAAAGATCTGCCGGGAGTATGCCATCTACAACCACAACTGCTATGAAAACTGCACCGTTATCGGCCAGACCAAGCGGGGCTTTGACGTAAGCATCAACGCCGAGTTTTTGAAGTGCGATTTGCGCATCGGCCTGGGCGCTTTAACTCCCCACCCCTTTATGGCCTTTGGGGGCGGCGGCAAGATCCTCTTCCCCGGCCTGGCGGGCATTGAAACCATTGCCCTCAATCACGACACCGCCACCAACTACGCCCGGGACAACAAGATCAACGTCACCGCCGTGATGGGCGATATGTCGGTGGACGGTATGCGCCTTGAGGTGGAAGAGATGACCCGCATGGCAGGCCAGTTCTTCAAGGTGGACTGCATCTACAACACCAAGCTGGAGCTCATCGACCTGTACGCCGGCGACCCCATTGAGGAATACTACGCTGCCGTGCCTGCCGCCCAGAAGTATTACGCGATGCCCAAGGCGGAGGACATGGACATCGTTATCGTCAACGCCAACGCCAAGGGCAACGAGGCCAACATCGCCATCGGCGTGGCAGCCCTGGCTGTAACCCAGCGGGGCGGCGACATCGTGGCCATCGACCATACCCAAAAAGGCCAGGTGACCCACTACCTCTTTGGCTCCTTCGGTTTGAGGGGCGAAACCGGCGGCCGCCGCCATGGCAGGATCCCCCGGGTGCGGCCCCAGGTGAAGCGCTGCATCTGCTGGATGCCCTATCCGGATCTGGGCAGCGCCCACTGGTTCGGCGAGATCGAAAAGCAGATCTACGTGGATACCTGGGAGCAGGTGATGGATCTGCTTAAGGAAACCCACGGCGAAAAAGCCAAGGTGCTCATCATCGCTGACGGCACCATTTCCTACTTTGACCGGAGCTGACAAAGATGATTCTGCCTGTCAATTTTGAAATTGCAGACAGCCGCAAGCTAGTGATGATCGGTGAGGCTGGCAGCGGCAAAACGGAGCTGGCGATGAACATCGCCGCCAGTATCAGGGAAATGACTCAGGCCCCGGCGGTATTCCTGGACATGGACCAGACCAAACCGCTGTTCCGTGCCCGGGATGCCGCTCAGGCCCTGAGAGAAAAGGGCGTTACCTTCAATGTGACCCAGCAGTTTTTGGATGCGCCGGTGGTGCCCCATGGGGTAAAGTCGGCGCTGGCAGACCCGGAGCTTTATGTGGTGATGGATGTGGGGGGCAACAAGGCCGGGGCCCTGTGCCTGGGCCAGTACGCCCTGGAGCTGGAGAAAGCCCAAGCCCAGGTGTTTTACACCATCAACCCCTACCGCAGCTTCTCCCAAACCTCCGGGCACATTGCCCAGACCCGTGAGATGATCCTCTCCTGCTGCCAGCTCAATGATGTGCGCATCGTAGGCAACCCCTACATCGGCCCTCAAACCACCCCTCAGGATTACCGGGCGGGCGCTCAAAAGCTGGAGGAAATGCTCCATGAGATTAACCTGTCGGTTTACGCCTGGCTGGTTCCCCAAAGCCTCAAGGATCATTTAGAGCCGCTGCCGGAGCGCTGCATCCTTATCGACCCCTTTATGCCCGGCGTACTGGATATTTCTTAACACCACAAGGGAGG
>JAFUPO010000008.1 GCA_017481185.1 Clostridia bacterium
CCTTTCCCACAGGGTACACGGATCTGTGCCTGGCCGGTGGCATCATGGGGGAAAACGCCGGGGAGGCCCTGGCCTTTCTGCAATTTCTCCTGACCCCCCAATCCCAGCAGGCGCTGGCTGATTATGGGCTTTTCTCCGTAGACCCCAGCCTTTCCCTGTACGACGGCACCACTCCACTCCTTGATGAAGCAGAGGCTTTTTTCAGCCGGGCGGCAGCCCTGCCCAGCCTGTTCGCCTATGATGCCGTCAAGGCGGACGCTCTGGCCCGGGGCGTGTTCTTTCAAGGCGCCGACCCGGCAAGCGCCTTTGAGCAGCTGCAATGATTCACCGTATATCCCGCTGGGGTCAGGTGCATACTATGTACCGAACATCGATGGCATATGGAGGGATTTCAGCATGGAACAAACTTTGCAGAGGGGGCCCCGGGCAGGCTGGCAGGCCGAGGAGGCGGACCGCCTGTTTGCCGCCGTCCGGGATGCAAACCATCAAGGAGTTCCCCTCAGAAACGTCTTTGAACATATGGCTCAAGAATTGGGCCGCAAGCCCAACAGCATCCGCAATTACTACTATGCCCAGCTGCGCAGCCAGCCCCAGGAGGGGCTCAGCCGCGCCGTGCCCTTTGAAACCTTTACCGATGAGGAGGTGCACGATCTTCTTCGCCAGGTGCTCATCGCCCGGGGCGAAGGGCTGTCTGTTCGGGCAGCTGTCATCCGCATGGCAGATGGGGATCGCCGGGGGATGCTTCGCTATCAAAACAAGTACCGAGCCATCCTCAAAAACAAGCCTCACCTGATTCAGCAAGTAGCCCAGGAGCTGCGCAATGAGGGCCTCCCCTGCCCGGAGGATCCCACTCCCCAGCGCCGTTTGCCCGGCCCCTCTCAGGCTGAACTGTGGAATCAGGCCCAAGGCCTCACCCAAGCCCTGGGGGATCCGGCTGTAAGTCAAATGCTCCAGGGGCTGAACACCCTTTTGGAAAAGGCCAACCGCAATGCCGCCTCGGAGCCTCTTTTGCAATTGGATCGGCTTAATGTGCGCTACGACCTTTCCCGTATGGCCTGGGAGGATCAGATGAATCTGTTGCGCCAGGAGCTGGAAAAGCTCATGGCCTTGGGCCGGGATTTTCTGGCCCTGACCCCCGCCCAGCGGGAGGGGCAGCTGGAACCTTTCTGCCAGGCCCTGGCCATGGCCATCGCCCAGGGCGAGGCCGCCGCCACCCAAGCGGAGCATTGAGCGGCTGAAATAAAATAGCGAGAGGAGGACTTTTTTGTAAAAAAGTTCTCCTCTCGCGCTCTCCTCTCCAAAAACTTCAGTAGGAGATCCTATTAAGTTTTACAGCTTTGCGATCAATTTCGCCTTCAATTCTTTGAATTCTTCTTCGGTTATGACTCCAAGATCGCATAGCTCTTTCGCCTTTTTGATCTCTTCTGTCATCGAGACATTCGCTTGTTGTGTTTCTTCCTGAACTACCGTTCCCAACTCCGGAGGCACGTCCTCGCCCGTGGCTTCCACAACCTGTACAATCTCGCCCCAGTCGGTCCTGAGCTCCTCTTGAGTATAGCCAAAGTGAGCGCTCTCCATTAGGCGGTCTGATAAGGCTGGCGGAGGATGAGCTTCTTCTCTAAGCTGTGTTTTATGCAAAACGTAAAGGCCCCCTTCCTTTCTTTCATAAGGAAGGGGCTCTTTAACGCCTCGCTGCGCTTACTTCTCGCCGCTGATGTTGGCATGACGGCCCTTGAAGGAAATGTGATACTTTTTGCTGGCCTCATGAACCTTGGCAGCCAGCTCCAGCCGGTCATGAGCGTCGCTCTTTTCATTCTTGATTTCCCAGTGCAGCAGCACGGTCAGCGCAGCGCGCAGCACGATAACGGCGCCCAGGATGGCCAGCTCGCTCCATTCACGAGCCACAACGGTGTGCAGCACCTCGCCGCCCAGCTTGAATTCCAGCGCAAGGGCGATGCCCTCGGCCAGATTGAGCCGAACGTGAGGATCATTTTTGAAGTAGCCCACAATGCTCTTGGCGGCAGTGATCAAAAGCACCAGGATACCCGTAATTTCCACCAAAGTAACACCGGTTTCAGCCAGATATTTCACGACTGATTCCAACGTATGAAGAACATGATCCATATCCATTTCCTCCCGATCGCATGAATTTGCGAATATTTATTTTATTGTACACGATTCTGTGATAAAATGCGAGTATTATTTACACTTTGCCAGAAAAAAGGGAGGGATTCCCAGGTGGAGCTGTATATTCATGTGCCCTTCTGCCGCAGCAAATGCCGCTATTGCGACTTTGCCTCCTATCCCCGCCAGGAAGCGCATATGGCCCGCTACTGCCAAAGCCTGATCCATGAAATGGGCCTGTATGGCCCCTACGAAGGGGATCTGTCTACCCTTTTTATCGGCGGCGGCACGCCCTCCCTGCTGCCCCCGGAATGGATGAACAAAGTGCTCGCAGCTGTTGAAAGGCACTTCACCTTTGAATCAGCTATGGAGTTCACCTGCGAGGCCAACCCCGGCACCCTGACCCCCGGCTTTTTGCAGGTGCTCAAAAAGCACGGCTGCAATCGTCTGTCTTTGGGCGCACAGGCCAGCCAACAGCGGCTGTTGCAGGCCCTAGGCCGCATCCATACCTGGCAGGAGGTGGAAGCCTCCGTAGCCCTGGCTCGCAAGGCGGGCTTTGACAATATCAGCCTGGATTTAATGTTCGGCCTCCCGGGCCAAACCCTTAAGGACTGGCAGGAGACCCTGGAAAGGGCCCTGGCCTTAAAGCCCCGGCACCTTTCTTGTTACGGGCTGATCATTGAGGAGGGCACGCCTTTTTATGAAATGGAACGCCGGGGCGAACTGGCTCTGCCCGATGAGGAAACCGAGCGAGCCATGTATGACATGACCCTCCAAACCCTTACAGCCGCCGGGCTGCCTCCCTATGAAATCTCGAATTTTGCCCAGCCGGGGTACGAATGTCGCCATAACCTGGGCTACTGGCGCAGGGTGCCCTACCTGGGGCTGGGAGCTGCCGCCCACTCCATGCTTTCCTGCGCAAAAGAAAATGGCGCCTGTCTGCGCAGGGGCAATACGCCTGATTTAGCGGCCTACATGACCGGCATCGAAAAAGGCGACCCCCTGTACACAGAATACGCCTATATTTCCTTTGAGGAGGCCCAGTTTGAAAAATGGATGCTGGGCCTTAGAACCACCCAGGGCGTCGAAGCAGACCCGGCGGATATGGAACGCTACGGAAAAGCCCTTAAAGCATTAGAAGCCCAGAAGCTGCTTGAAGCAAGCAATGGTTATTACCGCCTCACCCGCAAAGGTATGGACGTGCAGAATCACATTCTAGTGAAGCTGATGGATTGCTGATGATTCTCTCCCTCCGGGTTCGCTGTGCTCTCCCGCCTCCCTCCCTTATCATATAACATCGAAAGTTTTTGAAGGGAGAGCGCGAGAGGGGGACTTTTTTCAAAAAGTCCCCCTCTCGCAAAACAGTCCCTCACCCCAATTCAAACTCCACCCGCACGCAGCGGCCCAGGAAGTTCACCTCGGGGATGGCGCAGGTCTCGGCGTTGTACTCTCGGTCAAAGCTCTGCAAAAGCACCTGAAAGCCATCCAGCTTTTTCACCTTGCGCAGGTAACGGTGACTGTTGTATTCCACCAGCATCACCGCTCCGTCAATGGGGCTGGCGGCAGGCACGATAAAGGCCAGATCCTCCCGGCAGATGCGGAAGCCCCGCATGCTGTCGTCGGGCGCTTTAAAGAAAAACACCTTTTCGGGGTTGGCCCCATCAATGCGGCCGTTGAGGATGGGCAAAAGCCGGTGATCCACTTCCTTCATC
>JAFUPO010000148.1 GCA_017481185.1 Clostridia bacterium
AAGCCACCGGCCACGCGGAGAACGTGCCCCAGGAGGTGCTGGATGCCCGCAAGGTCTACAACGACCTCCACACCCAGTTCAAAAAAACCACCGATCAGGAGCATGAGCGGGTTTTGCAGGTGGGCGGCCTGCACATCATCGGCACTGAGCGCCACGAAAGCCGCCGCATCGATAACCAGCTGCGAGGCCGCGCCGGCCGCCAGGGGGATCCGGGTTCCACCCAGTTCTTCATCTCCCTGGAGGACGATGTAATGCGCCTTTTCGGCTCTGACAAGATCGCGCCCATTATTGAGCGCATGGGTCTTAAAGACGATGAACCGCTGGAGGCGGGGATGCTCACCAAGCAGATCGAGTCTGCCCAGAAGCGCATTGAGGGCCGCAATTATGACATCCGCAAGCACGTTCTGCAATACGACGATGTGATGAACCAGCAGCGCGAAATCATGTACGGCCAGCGCCGCCAGGTGCTGGAGGGCCAGAATATGCGCGAAACCATCCTCAAGATGGTGGATGAGATCATTGCCGACGCTGTTTCCCGGGCCTGTGCTGCCGATTCCACCGAGGATTGGAACTTTGCCGCCCTCACCGAGGAGCTGGAGCGCCTGTGCATCCCCCAGGGCTTCATTAATGCCAACAAGGCCGCCTTTGAAAAGGGCGAAAAGGACGACCTGATCGCCGCCCTGAAAGCCGAGGCCCTTAAATTCTATGAGGCCCGTGAGACCATGCTGGCTGAATTGGGCATCGATATGCGCGAGCTGGAGCGGGTGGTGCTCCTCACTGCGGTGGATCGCCGCTGGATGGATCACATCGACGCCATGGATCAGCTTCGTGACGGCATTGGCCTTAGGGCCTACGCCCAGCGCAACCCTGTGGTGGAATACAAGCTGGAATCCTTTGAAATGTTTGACGAAATGGTACGCCTCATCCGCGAGGATACCGTGGGCCGCCTCTACCAGGCCAAGATTGAGCGGGCCCCCGAGCGCCGCCAGGTGGCCCGCCCCGTGGAGGCCAAGCTGGCTGGCGACGAGCCCCCCAAGCCCCGCAAGGTCAAGGCCGCCGAAAAGGTGGGCCGCAACAGCCCCTGCCCCTGCGGCTCCGGCCTCAAGTATAAAAACTGCTGCGGCAAGGCTGCCAACAACGAGGAACCGTAAGGTTTTTCGGGGGAACCCTTCTTTTGCAAAAGAAGGGATTCCCCCGAACCCCCTCCTAAGAAAACCATTTTTAAACCAATATAAAGGCTCCCTCTGTTGAGGGGGCTGTCACCGAAGGGATTTATTCCGAGGTGACTGAGGGAGAGATTTTCCCATAAACCCAATCTCTGCACTCATCACTCATCACTCTGCACTCTGAAAGGAGCCCCTCCCCATGGCAATGCTTGAACTCGAACAATACGCCCAGGACCTTGACAAGATCCGCCAGTCCATCCTCAACGCAGGCGAAGCCCTGCACATCGACCATATGCAGGAGCAGGTGGATGAGCTTAAGGAAGAAATGAACGCCCCCGGCTTTTGGGATGATCTGGAGCGCTCCACCCATGTGAACCAAAAAATCAGCCGCATGGAAGCCAAAATCAACCACTACCAAAAGCTGCTCTCCACCGCCGATGACATCGAGGTCATGATGGATTTGGCCAAGGAGGAAAACGACGAGGATATGGTGGCCGAGGCAGGCGAAGAAATCGAAGCCCTGCAAAAAGAGGCGGAAGCCCTGGAACTGGAAACCCTCATGCGGGGCCAGTATGACAGCTGCAACGCTATTGTGTCCCTCCATGCAGGCGCTGGCGGCACCGAGGCCCAGGACTGGACCAGTATGCTCTACCGTATGTACACCCGCTACTGCGAGCGCCGGGGCTTTAAAGTCAAGCTCCTGGACTATCTGGACGGCGACGAAGCGGGCATCAAGTCCGTTTCCTTTGAGGTGGAGGGCGACAATGCCTACGGCTTCCTCCGGGGTGAAAAGGGCGTGCATCGCCTGGTGCGCATCTCTCCCTTTGACTCCAATGCCCGCCGCCACACCTCCTTCTCCTCTTTGGACGTGGCGCCCATCCTGGAGGAGGACGATTCTGAGATCGAAATCAACATGAAGGACGTCCGCGTGGACACCTATCACTCCTCCGGCGCTGGCGGCCAGAACGTGAACAAAACCTCCTCTGCCGTGCGTATGACCCACTACCCCACCGGCATCGTGGTGGCCTGCCAAACCGAGCGGGATCAGGTGCAGAACCGCGCCACCTGTATTAAAATGCTGAAGGCTAAGCTGCTGGAATTGCGCGAGCGGGAAAAGGAACAGCAGATGGCTGACATCAAGGGCGAAATGAAAAAGATCGAA
>JAFUPO010000149.1 GCA_017481185.1 Clostridia bacterium
GATGAGCACCACCATGGATAGCTTTCAAGGCCATCGGGGGTGACCAGGGTAGCGGGCACCTTAACGCCGCGGGATTCATAGGTGAGCACGGTGGACTCAGCCAGGGCGGTAGCGCCAAAGAGCAGCATCAGGGAGAGGAAGAGAGCCAGGAACTTTTTCATGGGGAACCCGTCCTTTCGTGATTTGATGGTGTTATTATAAACCATTCATCCAAAGCGCTGCAAGCATGGGGGGATGCGCTGCGGCATTTTTTATGCTATAATTTTCGGTAAAGAAGGTGAAACACCATGAAAAAAACGCTGATCCTGGTCCTGTGCTTTGCGCTGGCGGCCGCCCCAGCCCTGGCCCTGACCCTGCCGGAAATAAAGGGCGGCACAAAGCAGTTTCAAGACTACGACTACACCGCCGATTACCTTTGCGATGTGTGGGTGTACCCGGGGGGCACGCCCCATGAGGGCTGGCTCCTGGCCTGCCTTGAGGCAGGATTTGCCCTTCAAAAGGCCCAGGTGGAGGGGTATGAGGTTTATCGGGTAACGGATGATGCAGGCCGGTATGCCCTGCTCTTTCCCCAATATTCGGGGGCGGTGATGCTGATGGTGCAAAAGGGCATGATCTACGGGCCGGAGGCTCCCTTGCCTACGGCTGATCCCCCCGACCCTCCCAACGGCCACTGGGAAACCGTATCCGTGGAGGTGGACTGCCCCGCCTGCGTAAACGGCGTGTGCGATCTGTGCCAGGGCACGGGGGTCTTTCGCCTTTACGGCACAGTTTCAGACTGTGAACGCAAATGCCAGACCTGCGGCGGTCTAGGAACCTACGCCTCCACGCAGAGGGTATTTGTGTATGATTAACTATATAAGGAGAGAACGATGATGAAAAAGTGCCTGACCCTGATCCTTGCGCTGCTCCTGCCCCTTTGCGCCCAGGCGGCGGGGCTGCCTCAGCTGGGCGGCAGCGGCCTGCCCCAATTGGATGTGGTTGACGAGCCCTCGGGGGTGCTGCCGGATCCCCAGGAGCTGCTGGGCGCGGCGGAAAAGGTGTTTGCCACCGACTACCCCTACACCCCTGATTTCATCTGCACCGTGTACACCTATGACGCCGTGGCCGAGGATGTGGTGGCCCTTTACAAGCAGCAGGCCCTAGCCGCGGGCTACGCCGCCGAAATGGTCGATGTGGAGGGCTACAGGGTAATGAAGCTTACCTATAAGGAAAAATCCGCTCTGTACTTTCCCAATTACGGGGGCGTGACCATGCTCATGGTGCAAAACGGCCTGGCCTTCAAGGAGCCTGCCATGGAAGGCTGCTACCTGACCTTTACCCGCAATGGCCGCAAGATTACCACCGGCCCCAACGCCGATATTGCAGTGGCTGACGGCGACGGCCTCTTTGGCATCGGCAAAACCTTTGAGATCACCTACGATTTCAAGCAGGAGCCCATCACCCACTTTTCCCTGGCCTTTCCGGACTGGGTGGCCCAAGGGGATGAATTCAAAATGACCCACAAAAAGCTGGAAAAGTGCGTGTACCTCTACACCGCCCAGGATGAGTACCTGGTTTTTTACGAGGATGATTATGGGGACGCCATGGAAACCAGCCGCGACTTCTTCAACCTGAAGATCACCAAAGTGGTTAAGAACAACGGCCGCATCCAGATTGAGGGTACCTTCGAGGGGGCCTTCAATAACGGCGAAACCACCTTTGAAAACGGTTCCTTTCGGGTGGAAACCTACCGGTAATACGCAAAACAAAAAAGCGGCGCAAGCCGCTTTTTTGCTTTATAAAGGAGAACCCCAAATAGATATAACTTTCAGTGGAGGGGCACGGCGATCACCACATCATCACAGCCCTGCAACCTGTTCAGAAGGGTTTTTTGGCTCTCCGCGCTGGCCACTGTAAGCTCCAGCCCCACATGGGCAGGGATGCCGCTTTTGGCAGGCACTACCTCCACCTCATAAATTTGCTCGGCCATTTCCTCATAGAGGGCCTTGGCCTTATGAATATCTATCAGTTCAATATAATAAGAGCCCCGATCGCGATATTTGGCGGTTCTTTCCAGCCGGGAAAGGGCGGTCATGGTAATCATAATAACCCCAAAGGCAGTAGCTACCGCCCAATAGAAGCCAACGCCGATGGCCAGACCAATGCAGGCGGTGGCCCACAGCCCGGCGGCGGTGGTGAGGCCAATCACGTGGGAGCGGTTGCGAACCATGATGGTGCCCACCCCCAGAAAGCCGATGCCGGAAATCACCTGAGCGCCCACGCGCATGGGATCGCCGCTGGAGCCTAGGCATTGGGTGGCGTACAGGCCCATAAGGGTGGTCATGGCAGCTCCCAGGCAGACCAGGATGTGGGTTCTTAGGCCCGCAGCCCGGCCATGGCGCTCACGGTTGTTGCCGATGCAGCCGCCGATGAAAACCGCCAGCAGGATCCTGAAGGCTACCGACCAGGGGTTGAGGTCATTTAGCGTCTCAATGATCTGATGCAAGGTTTGCCTGCCTCTCTTGCCGCTGCTCCAGATCCATCTTGTGGCACCAGATAAGGAACCAGGCAAACAGCACCAGGCCCGCCGCGCCCAAGAACAGGTGGTTGGTGATGGTATTTACATTCAGCAGTTTGTAACTCATCAGGGCATACAGAAAATAGATAATGGAGCATACGGTCAGTGCATAGCGATTAAAGGTCGTCATCAGCGAAACCCCCACAAGAACGATCATGATGGATGCCAGCTCGCCGATCTCCTCGCCAACGGAAAGCCGGTCTCCCCAGAAGATAGAAAGCAGCAAGAACACCATACCAAAGAGCAGCACCACAGCTCCGGTCATCACCCGGGTCGGGGGCAGGGGCCGCATAGGCGCTGAAAGCGTCTGGCTTAAGGTTTGAGGCGGCTTTTCCCGCTTGCCGTTGACCAGCTCATCCAGCGTTACCTCAAACAGGCGACTCATTCTTAGAAGCTTGTCAAGCTCCGGCACGGCAGAACTGTTTTCCCATTTGGAAACTGACTGGCGGGAAACATCCAACGCCTCCGCCAGATCCCCCTGGGACATATTTCTGGCCGTGCGAAAAGTATAAATGTTTTCACCCAGATTCATAAAGATCTCCTCCGATCATTGGCAGTGAACCGCGGCCCCGGCGGGTGCTGGGCTGTTGCCCCGGAGCCGCGGCAAGATTTGGTGCGAAGAAACCCGGCCTTCAAAAACAGAGCTGCAAGGGAGGTACAGCGACTGTTTGCTTCATGGAGACCGGGCACTCCGTCCCTTGGCTCGGGTCAATCATAGGCCTTAAGGGGTGTAAAGTCTACCAACCAAACTTCAAAATTTAGCAACCATCGGTTGCACTTGATAAAAAAGAGGGTTTCGCCCTCATAGCATACCACGAAATCCACGAATAAAGCGAACCAAATGATGTATTTTGCCTCCCTCGTGAAAAGAATGTAGGATTCCTTGACAACATCAATTTAATTGTGTAAAATTAAATTAAAAACAAACTAATTGGAGAATAGGAAGATGCAAGCAATCATGGAGTCCTTGTTTGATGCGGCCTATTTGCTTTTTGCCTTTTTCACCGGCGGGCGGCTTCTGGGCCGTTCGGGCGGCCAGGGGCGCCTTTGGGGGTGGATGGTTCTACTCCTGGGGGCAGGGGATGCCTTTCATCTGATTCCCCGGGTGATGAAGTATTGGCTCCCTGGCGAGTATGCCGCTGCCCTGGGCATCGGTACCCTGGCGACCTCCATCACCATGACGGTGTTTTACCTCCTGCTGGAGTATGCCCGCCGCCAGCGGTATCGGGTTAGCGGGCAAAAGGGCGTGCTGTGCATCCTGTGGGCGCTGACCCTGGCCCGCATCCTTTTGTGCCTTATGCCCCAGAACCAGTGGACTGCGCCGAACGCGCCTGCCATCTGGGGCATTTACCGCAACATCCCCTTGGTGGCGATGGGGGCGATGACCGTTGGCCTATGGTTCGCTTCCGCCCGGAGGGACGGCCCCTTTCACCTCATGTGGCTGGCGGTGCTGCTAAGCTTCATTTTCTATCTGCCGGTGGTTCTCTGGGCGGATGTGCTGCCCATCATCGGTATGCTGATGCTGCCCAAGACCTGTATGTATATTTGGATGCTGGTTATGTTCACCCGGGGGGTGAAGGAGCCGGCCCGCCTGGCATCCTGAATAAAGCCGAAGGATCTTCAAGGGCCAGCAGGAAAACCTGAGCCCTTCGACCGCACTCTTTCATTGGTGTTTTGCAGAATTTTCAACGCCTGCCAGTATGCTGGCCTTGACAACACAAAAAGCGTCAGGTGGAAGCCTGACGCCCAGACTGTCGATAAAGTAGCGGAAAAATACCAGGGATGCAATGAAGGGGCGTTGCCCCTTCATTTTTAAATCGTATCGACCGAGGGCCTTCGGCCCGGTTAAACGCCCCGAAGGGGCTGCCGGTCGGGCGGGGCGTTTAGCGTAATAAAATGAAATTTTA
>JAFUPO010000150.1 GCA_017481185.1 Clostridia bacterium
GCCCACCACCGCTCTGGACGTGACCATCCAGGCTCAGATCCTCAAGCTGCTGGGCGAACTGAAGCAGGAAATGAACACCGCCATCATCCTGATCACCCATGACCTGGGCATCGTGGCTCAGATCGCTCAGAACGTGATGGTTATGTACGCCGGTCAGGCTGTGGAATACGCTGACGTGCGCACCCTGTTCAAGGATCCTCTGCACCCCTACACGGTGGGCCTGCTCAAGTCCGTTCCCGTCATTGGTGACGAGAAGGATAGCCTCTACAGCATCAAGGGCTCCATCCCCAGCGCCAAGGATTATCCCAAGGGCTGCCGCTTCTGCCCCCGCTGTGAGCATGCCACGGACAAGTGCCGTGAGGAAATGCCTCCCCTGCACGACCTGGGCGGCGGCCGCTTAGTCCGCTGCTGGCTCTATGAAGGAGGTACGGAAAATGCCTAAAGTTTTGCTCAGCATCAAAGACCTGAAGGTTTATTACCCCGTCAAAAAGGGCTTCTTCGGCCTACAAAAGGCTTACGTAAAGGCTGTTGACGGCGTCTCCTTCGACATTTATGAAGGCGAAGCCTTCGGCGTTGTGGGTGAATCCGGCTGCGGCAAGTCCACCACCGGTCACACTGTGGTCGGCCTTTTGCAGCCCTATGCGGGCGAGATCCGCTTTGAGGGCGAGGTCATCACCGGCAAGAAGCGCACCCCTGATCAGGCCATGAAATCCCAGATCATTTTCCAGGATCCCTTCTCCTCCCTGGATCCCCGCTTCACCGTGGGCCGCCTCATCGCAGAGCCCCTGAAGGTGAACACCAACATGACCAAGGAAGAGATCGACAAAAAGGTTCGCCAGCTCCTGAAGGACGTGGGTCTGAACGAACCTCAGATCACCAAATACCCCCATGGGTTCTCCGGCGGCCAGCGCCAGCGCATCGGCGTAGCCCGCGCTCTGGCCCTGGAACCCAAGCTGATCGTGTGCGACGAGCCCGTATCCGCTCTGGACGTGTCTATTCAGGCTCAGATCCTGAACCTGATGCAGGATCTGCAGAAGAAGTACAACCTCACCTATATGTTCATCTCTCATAACCTGAGCGTTGTACATCACCTGTGCGACCGCATTGCCGTTATGTACCTGGGCAACGTGGTGGAAATCGCCAAGAAGCGCGACCTGTTTGAGGATCCTAGCCATCCTTACACCCAGGCCCTGCTGGCGGCTATCCCCGTGCCGGATCCCGATCGTGTGATGAATCCCACCATCCTCTCCGGCGATGTGCCCTCTCCCCTCAATCCCCCCAGCGGCTGCTGCTTCCACACCCGCTGTCCCCATGCCACCGAGGAGTGCAAGAAGGTCAAGCCTCAATTGACTGAGATCTCCGATGGCCATATGGCAGCTTGCCATCATTGGCAAAAAATTCGCGGGCAAAAAGCCTGAGGAAGGAATCATAAGGCCTTATGGAACGGATCCAACTGAAAGATTTTCTTGATTTTACGTATCTGTCCGATGTTCTCCTGTCCCAGGATGGGAGCCTGGCAGCCTATCTGACCCATAAGTGCGATATGCCCGACGGCTACCTGACCCAGCTTTGCCTGACCGACCTGAACGGTCAGGTAAAGCCGGTGTCCCCTGCGGGCAAAAAGCCCATCTATACCTGGGAGAGCGCCTCTACCCTGCTTTACGGCTATGTACAGGGCAGCACGACCGCCTTTACCCGCTATTTTGCTGAGGCTGACCTGGCGGTGCCTGCTTTTAAGGTGCCCTTGGCTGTGCGCACCATCCAGCCCATCGGCGGCGCTCGTTACCTGATCAGCGCCAAGACCGATCTATATCCTGAGGATCGCCAGGAGGATGACTGCTGCATCGTGTCAGAGCTGCCTACCTCTGCCAACGGCACAGGCTATATTTCCGGCACCCGCACCTCCCTTTTCCTCTTTAACAGCCTCACCGGCGATGCCAAGCAGATCACTCCAGCCACCTTTGATGCCATGCAGTTTGACTACTGCCAGGCTCAGCAGAAGATTGTGATCAGCGGCCAATGCTATGACTACAAAAAGATCATTAAAGGCGGCATCTCCATTTATGATCTGAACACGGATGAATTGACCGAAGTGGTGGCCCCTGGCACCTATCGCATGACCTTTGCCTCCATGATGGAAGACAAGCTGATCTTTGCAGGCACCCTGGGTAAGTACAACACCATTATGGAAAACCCCCACTTCTTCCTGATGGATTTGGCCAGCGGCGAGATCACCGATCTGGCCTATCCGGATCTGTATGTGGGCGGCCTCTCCGTTGGCAGCGACTGCCGTTACGGCGGCGGCATCCATTGCAAGATGATGGATGATAAGGTTCTCTTCACCTCCACCCACATTGGCGACTCTGCGCTGTTCGAGCTCTCCCCCTCCGGCGAGACCCGCGAGGTCACCAAGGTTCATGGCTCCGTTGACTGCTTTGACGCCGTAAACGGCAAGTGCGTCATCGTTGGTATGCGGGATATGGGGCTTGAGGAGCTTTACACCGTTGATCTTTCCACCGGCGATGAAAAGGCCCTGACCGACTATAATGGCCAGTACATCCGAACCCATCATGTGATGAAGACCGAGCCTCTGTTCTTCATGAACGATGAAGGCACTGAGGCCTCCGGCTGGGTGATGAAGCCCATTGATTTTGATCCCAATAAGACCTATCCGGCCATCCTGGATATCCATGGCGGCCCCAAGTGCACCTATGGCGGCGAGGTCTATTATCATGAGATGCAGATCTGGGCGCAGATGGGCTACTTTGTGTTCTTCTGCAATCCCCGGGGCTCCGATGGTCATGGCGACGTATACTCCCGCATTATGGGCCTCAACGGCACCAAGGACTACGATGACATCATGCACTTTACCGATTTGGTGCTGGAAAAGTATCCCCAGATCGATCCCAAGCGCGTGGGCGTTACCGGCGGCTCCTACGGCGGCTACATGACCAACTGGATCGTGGGCCATACCGACCGCTTCCGTTGCGCCGCTACCCAGCGCAGCATTGGCGACTGGATCGTGCATGAGTACAACTGCGATACCGGCTACTGGGTCACCAGTGAAAACTTCCCGCCCAATGCCATCACCATGGCAGAAAAGGCCTGGGACAATTCTCCTGGCAAGCACGCCATCAAGTGCAAGACCCCTACCCTCTTCATCCATTCTGACTGCGACTCCCGCTGCACCCTGCCTGAAGCCATGGCGGCCTATGCCAGCTGCATCCGGGCTGGAGCGACGGTGCGTATGTGCCTCTTCCACGGCGAGAACCATGAGCTTTCCCGCTCTGGCAAGCCCCATAACCGGGTCAAGCGTTTGGAAGAGATTACCAACTGGATGAATAAGTATCTGAAGGAGGCGCAGCAATGAAAACGTCCTTGATGGATCTGATGGAATACCGCTTTGCCTCCGCGCCCAAATACAGCCAGGATGGCAAGGCCATTGCCTTCCTTTCCTACCGTGCCAAGGCTGACAAGAGCGGCTATGACTCCTTTGTGAACGTCATCTGCCCTGTGGGAGGCACCCCCCTCTCCTTCACTGCGCCCATGGGCTGCACCTCCTTTGGCTGGCTCAATAACGGCGCTTTGGCCGTGACCCTGCCCAAGGACGGCAAGACCTTTGTGTATGCCCTCACGGCTGACAACGGCTGCGCCCTGTGGGGCACGCTTCCCTTCTCCGCCAAGATCGTGGATGGGCTTACCAACGGTCAGCTGCTTTTCAGCGCCGCCCGGCCCATCAATGAGGAAAAGGCTCAGGAGGACGGCCACTACTCCGTATTGGATGAGTTCCCCTTCTGGTACGACGGCAAGGGTTATATTTCCAAGGTGCGCACCCAGCTGTTCCTGATGGAAGAAGGGGGCGAACCCTGCCGCATCTCTCCTGAAAACCTGGATGTAGCTCACGTGGCTTATGATGCGGCCAGCGAAAAGATCGTTTACTCCGGCGTGCAGGTGGAAGCTATCCGCCCCGACTGGGATTATGTAGGCCTTTACGATGTGGCTGCCAAGACCAATGCACTGCCCATCAGCGATCGCCAGTGGCGCATCCGCCAGGTGGCTATGCTTTGCGGCAAGCCTGTGATCGTGGCTTCCGCCGCCACTGAAAGCTACTACGCTGCTCCCAAGATCATCTCTGTGGAAAACGACGGCTCCTGCACCGTGCTGGCTGCTCCCGGGATGCACATTGCCAACTCCGTGGTGACGGACGTGCTCTACGGCGCGGGCAATATCCTCATGGGCAAGGGGGATGCCCTCTACTTTGTGGTCACTGAGGGCTACGGCGCTCAGCTCTACCGCATGGATAAGACTGGCGCTCTTCAGCGCCTGACCAGCGGCGAAGGCCAGGTCAGCGGCTTTGATGTATATGGCGGCCAGGTAATTTTCTGCGGTCTAAGGGATATGCGCCTGATGGAGGTCTACCGTCTGGAAAACGGTGTTGAAAAGCCCCTCACCTGCATGAACGGCGGCGTACAGGCTCCCATGCCCGAGGATCTGAGCGTTATCAACTCCGAAACCGTGCCGGTTTACGGAATTGGGCGCAAGCCCCAGGTGCCTGCCTATCAGAAGTGCCCCGGC
>JAFUPO010000151.1 GCA_017481185.1 Clostridia bacterium
AGCAGGTAGTAGGCTGCGTCGCTGTACTGATAATGGGTTCCGGGCGCGTGGGCCAGGGGGTGTTGCAAAACGATCTGCAAATAGTCGTCGGTGTGATAAAGCGACACATCTTCCGTGTCGATGTCCAAAAAGCCCTCGTCAAAACCCAAGCGATGGGTCATGGCGTGCTCAATGGTCGCTTGATGCCAGCGCGGGTCGATGTTTGCGGGAAACGCGTCGCCCAGATACGCCGCAATTGAATCCTCCACCCGCAAAAGCCCGTCATCCTGCAACAGCCCGATAGCGGACACCAGGAATGCCTTGGCCACTGAATAGCTGTTGCAGCACCGGCTGCAGGGGCGGAATTCGTGAACGCGCACACCGTTCTCCGGCGTGTAGAAGGCAAAGCGGTACAGGTTGACGTTGAGGCGTTCAAGGTCGCGAACAATCTGCTCAAAAGACACAGGCGCCCTCCTTGCTGACGGTTGTATAAATCGGCATTTTGCAGCTTGCCGAAAAAGGGTAAAGCAAACACAGATCCATCAAATCATCCGATGGATGGAACTTATGGCAAAATGCAAGCCGTTTGGCTCATCTCTGATACGATTATAACAGATATACGATGCGCTGCAAATTGTCAGGAGCAATACTTATGTTGCAAAAATCGCTCATTTTCATCAAAAAGCGATTCAGGGGCCTAGGGGGTGTTACGCCCGCTTATGCAGGGTGGTTACCCCCAGCCCGCCAATGATCAGCGCGCAGCCCATAAGCTTTATGAGAGACAGGCTGTCGCCCATGAGCAGGATGCTGAAGATAATGCTGGTCACCGGTTCCAGCAAAGAAAAAATGGCGGCGTTGCTCTTGCCCACGATACGCACGCCCGCCTGAAACAGCACGCAGCCCACAATTGCCGCCAGCATCGCCACGCAGACGGCATAGCCCCATGCAGCGCCGCTTAGCGCCAGGGTCAGGCGGCCCATCGCCAGGCCGACAGCAGCGCAGAGCACCGCCCCTGCCCGTGAAACCTCAAACATCAGCCGGTACAGCGGCATGGGATCCTTCGCCTCGCGGCCAAGCACAATGATATATCCCCCATAGCATACGCCGCTCAGCCCTGCCAGCAAAAGCCCTATGGGGTTCATACCGCCGTCAGACATATCAAGCAGCAGCACCATGCCCGCCATGGCGATCACAAGGCCAGCCACCCTTGCACGCCCCAAATGCCGGTGCTGCACCAATTTTTCAAACAGCGCCACATATAGGGGGTACATAAAGTGCAGCGTGGTTGCCAATCCCACAGACAGATAGGCATAGGAGGAGTAAAGCAGCAGCGTGCAGCCAAACAGCAAAGCGCCCAGCACAGCGCCCGTTTTTCGCTGGGAGAAACTAGGGGCGTCGCCGCAGCGGCGCGCCAATAGATACAGCACGGGCAATGGCAGCAGCGCCCGCAAAAACGCCATGTTCACGCCGTTGTTGCCCCCTTGGTAGGAAAGCGCTGCCAGCACGGGCGTGAAGCCAAAGATCACTGCCGATAACAGCACACCGCCGTAGCCCAGCAGTGCGGACATTTGTTTTTTGTGCATAAAGCAACTCCCTCGCATGATGGATGGTATGCCGGAGGAATCCCGGGTGGCTCCATTATATCACGCGAGGGAGGCTAAATAACATTGTGTCGAGCACGAGAATCATTGCAAATCTCGCTCAATCGCACAGGTCTTTGGCGCGGATGGCATCTACGCAGGCTGTGATGCGATTAAGCCCTGCACGGTCGGTATGGGTATGCCATGCAGCGGCAAACCCCTGCTCCCAGGAAAAAACCAGCCCCTGGCCAAAAAAGCCCGCCTTTCCAATGAGGCCGTTAGGAGTCATGACATAAAACTCATACTCTCGCGCAATGGCAAGCCTCACCCACTCCTGCGAAAGCAGCCGCTGCCCGTTCCATACGCCTTGCTGTAGGTAGAGCGCGCCCAGCTTAACGGTGTCCTCCGCGCTGAGATATAACCCGGTCGCGCCTACGGGGTATCCCAGCGGGCATCGGCTCCATGCAGCCTCCCTAAAGCCCATAGGGCGCAGCAGGCGGCGGTAGAGCAGCGCATCTGCATTTTCTTGGCAAACCTGCGAGATCAACCTGGACAATAGGTACGTGGATGCATCGCTATACCGGCGGGTGGAGCCGGGCACGTAAGCCAGGGGGTGCTCAAACACCATGCGCAGCCAGTCTTCATACGGATAGGCCGCAGTATCCTCCACGTCTATATCCAAAAAGCCTTCATTCCAGCCTAGGCGGTGGGTCAGCGCGTGATCCACCTGGGCTATGCGCCACCCCAGCTGCGGATGCTGCTTTAGCTGCGGAAAGTGCCGCGCAAAAAAGTCAGAAGGAGACAGCCTGCCATCATCGTAGAGCAGGCCCACAGCGGTCATAATAAAGGCCTTGGCCACTGAGTAACTGTTAAGGCAGCGGCTACAGGGCTGAAAGCGATGGCTGCGTATGCCCCCAGGGGTCCACAAAGCGAAATCATACAGGTTCGCGTCCAGCTCGCTGAGCCGATGAACGATGGCGTCAAAGCTCACAGCAGCGTCTCCTCTTGGGTAATGAGCGACTCAAAGGGCATCTCCAGCATTTTATCCGGCACCTCATGATCCTCGCTGGGCGGCCTGCCGGTCACCTTGCGGTAAGCGCGGTAGAAGCTTGAGTAATCGGCGTAGCCTACGGCTTTGGCCACCTCAATGGAGGGCTGGCCACTGGCAAGAAGCTGCTTGGCAAGCAGGATGCGGTTATAAATCACATATTGCATAACTGTCATCCCCGTTGCGCTGCGGAAGAGGCGGTTGCAGTAATCCTTGGAAAGGTGGAAAGCGTCAGCAATCTCCTGCAAGGAGAGGTCGCGGGTATAGTTGCGGCTAAGAAAGGCCAGCAGCGCATCCATGGTTTTGGATGTTCCAATACTGCACAGCTGCGGCTGCTTCTCCATCATCAGCAGAGAAAGCTCTGCCACCAACGCCTGGGTGAAGTAGGTCATCAGCCCGCGGATGTTTTCATTTTTTGAGCAGCTTACCGCGCTCATTCTTTCAAACAGGTGGCGCAGATTGTCTGCATCCTGCGGCGGATAATAAGCGCTGCCGATGCGTCCCTTTCCGGCAACAGGCTGGCCCTTAACCATCATGGCAGCAATATCAGATACGCTGCCCGTATAATTGATATACAGGATATGCCGTTCAAAGGGCTCCTCAGAGCAGATGAACAACCGATGGGGCACTGTGGGGTTGATCACCAACAGCCCGCCTGGTTCCATCTCGTAGCGGATGCCCTCGGCAACATAGGCCACGCTGCCCTGCAATACATAGACCAGTTCATACATGGCGTGGTTGTGCAGGCAGAATTCGTCCTCCCGGCTGCCGCGGGAGATGGCGCGGGTGTACTGAAAGTCCTCATGCTTGTACTGCCCGATAATGCTATAGTGATGTTTGCCAGAGCCGTTTTTAAGCAATTCCCAATCCCACATGGCACTTTGCCTCCTGTGTGGTCATCATAGCATGGCGCAGAGCATCTGTCAAAGCGCAAAGCAAGGTTCAAAAGCAGCCAAAAGCGCCGCAAGCCCTTATTCTCTTTTGTTTTTCAGTGCTTTTGCTGCCATTATTTGGCTTGTAAAATTTTGATCCCTTCCAAGCCCGCTGGTATATGAGCCCCTGTGAATTGCCGCAAACAGGCTGGTTAACCCTGCCCTTTGAGCTTTGAGCATACGTGGCAAGCGCGTTTCAGCCAGGGCGTGCGCGGGCGCAGCGCCATCAATAGCTTGTTTTATCTTAATATAAAACAAAAAGACTTGCATTTCTGCAAGTCTTTATGGAGCTGATGACCGGATTTGAACCGGTGACCTCATCCTTACCAAGGATGCGCTCTACCGACTGAGCTACATCAGCACGGACAACGGTTATATATTACACGATGTGCGATCTTCTGTCAAGAGGAAATCTGCAATTTCTTTAAAAAAACTTTGAGGCGCTGGGTGCAAAAAAACATAATCTGTACACCCAGGCGCTTGTGAAAGCGGTGGGTTTTTTATAAAATAAGGAGCAGTTCCTATTTGCTTTTGAACGTGAAAGGAGTTTTGAACGATGAATGTATATGCTCAGAGCGTATTGGATGGTTTGAAAAAGCGCAATGCCCATGAGCCGGAGTTTATTCAGGCGGCTACTGAGGTCATTAACAGCCTGGCCCTGGTGATCGACAAGCACCCCGAGTATGAAAAGGCGGGCCTTTTAGAGCGGTATGTGGAGCCTGAGCGGGTGATCCTTTTCCGTGTGCCCTGGGTGGATGACAGCGGCAAGGTGCAGGTGAACCGGGGCTACAGGGTGCAGTATAACAGCGCCATCGGCCCCTACAAGGGCGGCCTGCGGCTGCATCCCAGCGTGAACCTATCCATTATGAAGTTCCTGGCCTTTGAGCAGATTCTCAAAAACAGCCTCACGGGCCTGCCCATTGGCGGCGGCAAGGGCGGCTCTGACTTTGACCCCAAGGGCAAGAGCGATGCGGAGATCATGCACTTCTGCCAGAGCTTTATGACCGAGCTGTATCGCTATGTGGGCGCTGATACCGACGTGCCCGCTGGCGACATCGGCGTGGGCGCCCGTGAAATCGGCTACCTCTACGGCCAGTACAAGCGCATCACCGGCCTGTACGAAGGTGTGCTCACCGGCAAGGGCCTCACCTACGGCGGTTCCCTGGGCCGCAAGGAGGCCACCGGTTTTGGCCTGTGCTATCTGGTGGAGGAGATGCTGAAGGTCAACGGCAAGGAGATGGCTGGCAAGACCGTGCTGGTTTCCGGCTCCGGCAACGTGGCCATCTACGCCTGCCAGAAGGCCACTCAGATGGGCGCTAAGGTGGTGGCCATGTCCGACTCCAACGGCTACGTGTACGACAAGGACGGCATTGATCTGGCCCTGGTCAAGCAAATTAAGGAAGTGGAGCGCGGCCGCATTAAGGACTACGCCCTGCGCAAGCCTTCTGCCGAATACCATGAGGGCTGCGCCGGCATCTGGACGGTGAAGTGCGACATCGCCCTGCCCTGCGCCACCCAGAACGAGCTGGACGGCCAGGCCGCCCAGGCCCTGATCGCCAATGGCTGCTTCGCAGTGGCGGAGGGCTCCAACATGCCCTGCACCCCCGAGGCCGTGGAGGCCTTCCAGGAAAAG
>JAFUPO010000152.1 GCA_017481185.1 Clostridia bacterium
CTCCAGCGCAGGTTGTTGGGCTCGGGCATATTGGTGGGGGTCTGGTAATAGCCGGTAAGCACATCGCTGATGCGCTGGGTGACCTCCCCGGCGCTTTGATCAAAGGTGTAAAGAAAGCCCAGGCCGCCGTTTAAAAAGAACAAAAGGGCAGCCAGCGCAACGGCCTTTTTGCTTTGGGTCAGCTCCCGGCCCAGGATCAACACGCCCATGTAGCACAGGGCCATCATCAGGGTGCCGGGCACGTTCAGCGCCCATTGAAGGCTCCAGCCGCCCAGGTAAAGGGAGGCGGAGAGGGAATCCATCAAAAAGGGGTAGGAGAGCCGCGTCCCGGGAAGGATGCTGTAATCCGGAGGGAAAGAAGCGCCGGGCAGGCTGGTGACGATGCTGGTATGAAGGGCCAAATCCCCATAGGTGCTCTGACCCACGTAATAAGCCCCGTCCGGGCCGATGCGCAGGTTATGGGTGTATTGCAGGTAACCGCCCAGCACCGTTAAGGGCAGGGCGATGAAAAGGCATTGGTAAAGGAGAGCTTTTTCCCTTTCATCCCAAGGATGAAGGGCATGGCCTCTGGCGAAAAAGCTGCCGCCGCACAAAAGCAGCAAAAGAAACAGGCTAACCCAATGGGCCGCCAAGGTGAACTTGAACAGAAACGCTGCCAGGGCAGGCAGCCACATCATCAAAAACAGGCCCAGGCTCAGCCCCAGCCACAGCCGGGTCAGGGGAGAGCGCTCAGGCAAAAGGCAGCGGATGATAAAGCATCCTGCCAGAAGATAGGTAATGAGAAAAACGAAACCTAACATCCAAGGTCTCCTAAATTGGTTTTCTTTGGGTGGGGATTGGGGGAGGGGATTTCTTTTTCCTAAAAGAAATCCCCTCCCCCAAAGCATCAGAACACTTTCTTTACGAACGCCTTGAGCACCGCCAAGGCGCCGTCCATATCCCGCATATCAATGACCTCGCAGGCGCTGTGCACATAGCGGCAGGGGATGGACAGGGTGCCCACAGCCACGCCGCCCCGAGCAGACTGGATGGCGCCGGCATCAGTGCCGCCGCCGGGCAGGATCTCGGGCTGCACGGCAATGCCTGCTTCCTCAGCACAGGCAAAGAGAGCTTCGCGCACCATGGGGCTGGAGATGCTCCAGCCGTCCATGATCTTCACCGCAGGGCCCTGGCCCAGATGAATGGCAGGGATCTTGGCTTCAGGGGTATCGCCCCAGAGGGTTACATCCAGGGCCAGACCGATATCGGGGTTTACCTGGTAGGCAGCGGTTTTAGCGCCCCGCAGGCCCACCTCCTCCTGAGTGGAGAACACGGCCACGATGGTGTTGTCGGTCTCGGGCAATTCCTGCATGAGCTTCACCAGCAGTGCGCAGGCGCAGCGGTCGTCCATGGCAGGGGAGGCCACCCTATGCTTGCCCAGACGGAAGCAATCAGGCGCGTACACGGCGCAGTCGCCAATGGCGACCATCTCCAGGGCCTCCTCCTTAGAGTCTGCGCCAATATCAACAAAGAAATGCTTGCTAACGGCTAGGGTATCGCCGACCTTGATGGGCTGGCTGACCACCACGCCCTCCACGCCGTTTTGGAATTTTATATGGCGGGTGCGGCTCATATCGGGATAGATACCGCCTACGGGGCAGACCCGCAGAAAGCCCTCTTTTTCCACATCGGTCACAATGAAGCCGATATGGTCCATATGAGCGGAGAGCATCAGGCGCTTGCCGCCCTCCTTGCCGTTTTTCACGCAGATCAGGTTGCCCATCACATCGGAGGTCATGGAATCTACATGGCCCTTCAAAAGCCCGGCAATGGCCTGGGCAACGGGCGCCTCGCAGCCGGTGGGGCCCACGGGCTTTAAGACCTTTTGCAGAATATCAAACATGGCAAAAACCATCCTTTCGTTTAATTAAGCCTGATCACAGCCGGGGATCCTTCAGGAAAGCCATGGCCAATTGGGCCTGCGCCTCCACATCCTTCAGGCACACGGCGGAGGACGGGCTGTGGATGTAGCGGCAGGGCACGGAGAGCACGCAGGTCATCACGCCGGATTTGGTGCGCTGCATCACGCCCGCGTCATTGCCGCCGGAAACGAACTGCTTTACCTGATGGGGGATGCCGTTTTCCTTGGCCGTTTCCAAAAGCTTTAAATACAGGGGGCGGCAAGCGATGGAGGCGTTGTCCATAAAGCTTACGGCCACGCCTTCGCCAGCCTTGCAGACCTTCAAGGGATCCGGCACATCGCCCAGGTCGTTGCAGGTGGTGCCTTCCAACACGATGGCGATGTCAGGCAGGTTCTTAAGGCCGAACACGCCGGGCATAGAGCCCCGGCAGCCCACTTTCTCCTGGGTGACGAACAGGCAGGTCACATCTCCGGGGTAGGCAC
>JAFUPO010000153.1 GCA_017481185.1 Clostridia bacterium
CTGATTGGCAATCTGGTCGATGTTGATGGCGTGGCGGATGGCCTTGTGCACCTTTTCACCCTTCAAGGCCTGTTCGTTGTGGTTCATGAACAGCACCTCCAATTGGCGGCTGCGGCTGTCGATGGACACCGCCGAGGTGCCTGACTTGTACTGGGCCGCTGCGGTGGAGCGGGTAAACATGGTATCCACCCGGGCATATTCATAGCTGGAAAGCAGGTCTTTGGCGCTCTGGTGGCAGATGACCATGATCTCCTCTACCTGGGGCGGGGTTTGCCACCAGTTGGTGTTGGCCTGGAGATACACATAGTCCTGAGCTTCAAAGGTGGAAATCACATAAGCCCCTGTGCCGGGGGGATTTTCTGTGCCCGCATAGCCCTCGGGCAGGATGGGATAGGTGAGCGCATAGAGCAGGCCATAGTAGGCGCGCTCCGCCTTGATCTGCACCGTTTGCTCATCCACCGCCTTGATGCTGGAGATGAAGTATTTCAGGTTGGCGTAATAGCCCTTGTTTTCGGCGGTTTCATCGTTGGCCATATCCAGGATGTACTGGGTGGTGGCCACCACATCCTGGGCGGTAAGGGGCGCGCCGTTGGAGAAGGTAACGCCCTCCTTCAGGTAAAAGGTCCAGGTTTTGCCCGCGTTGGACTCCTCCCACCGCTCCACCAAATCGCCCTCTGGCAGATAATCGTCGTTGATGGTCATGAGCCCGTCGTAGCAGATGTCAAAGAGGGAGGCAAAATCCCGCTCCACCGGAGCCAGGGGATTCAAGCTGGTGGTTCTGGTGGATACGATGCCCAGGGTCAAAGAATCCTCCACGTTGGTGGCCAGGCTCCCGGCAGGCCAAAACAGGCACAGAGCCAACAGGCTACATAGGAATCTCCGGATTCTCCTGGAAATAAAGCCGCTGGTAAACGCCATAATCTTCGGTCACCTTTCTTGCGTAGTTTTTGGAGGGGCCTTCCATGATCTTATCCAGGATCAGGCCGCCGTTTTCGTTAAGCATCCCCGGCTGAGAACGCCAGCCTTGGAACTCGCCCTGGCCCGCATGATAGGCGCAGGCCACGGATACCGGATCTCCCTGGAACCTTTGGGCCAGAAAACCCAGATACCAGCACCCGTAGCGGATATTGGTTTCAGGATCCTTCATGCGCTCAAAGGAGTAGCTTTCATCCAGCTTGCCGGCGATCCACTGGGCGGTATCGGGCATCAATTGCATCAGCCCCGATGCGCCCACGGAGGATTCCGCATGGGGTCTAAAGGAGCTTTCGTTCATAATGATAGCTGCCACAAAGGCAGGCTCCAGGTTGTTTTCACCGGCGTAGTGCTCAATCCAATCCTTATAGCTTAAGGGATGGTTGCTCACCACCTTTTGATAGGCAGCCTCCCGCTGGGCGATCTGGTCGTTGATGTAGGCGGTCAAAAATCCCTGGGCGGCGATAAATGCAAGGCACAGGGCGCTTAAAATAATCAGCCCTGCCTTGTGCCAGGCGGGCACAGGCTGCTGCCGTTTCACCTGCCGGGTGGGCCGGGGGGCCTTTTGCTGCACAGAATCCCGCCGGGGGGCTGGGGCCGGGGCTGCCCGGCGCTCCGAGCGCCGATGTCGTTGAATTTGGGTCATTTGTGTACTCTTTGCGAGGAGAAAACTTTTTTGAAAAAAAGCTTTTCTCCTCGCGCTCCTCTTTCAAAAAACTTTATTATAAAGCAATTTAAGCTTGGCTGCGCTTTCTTCAATGGAACCGCTGGTGTCGATGAGGTGGGTGGAGCGAGCCGCTTTTTCAGCAAGGGGCATCTGGCTGCCCATGCGGGCCAGGGCCTCCTCCCGGGTCAGCTTGTCCCGCGCCATGAGGCGTTTAAGCTGGGTTTCGGGGGGCAAATAAGCGCACCACACCTCATGGCAGCGC
>JAFUPO010000154.1 GCA_017481185.1 Clostridia bacterium
CCCAAGGGGCACCTGCGGTGGGCGAATGAACCGGAACAATGAGAGCCCGAAGGGCGGGGATTTCGATTTTCCCCCTTAGGCCCCTTAGGAATCCCCGTATCCCCTTTGAAACGACCCGGGCCGGCGGGCCCGGGACCCGGGGTGGGGCGCGGCATTATTCCTCTTTTGTTTCGGGTTCATAGGTCCAGCCGTCCAGCTCCATGCAGCGGGCGATGCACTGGCGGATCATGGTACCCATGGGAAGATTTTTGGACTGGGCATAGGCTTTCCATTCGGCTTTGGTAGCTTCCGTTACGGCCACTTGTGCGAAGAGCTGCTTGTGTTTTTTGCGCCATTCATCTTGTGCGGCTGTTCTGGGCATATGATCACTCCAAATTTCCTAATTAGGTATTGACATATCTAATTAGGTATGATAAAATTTCAGCGTGAAAGGAGGCTTCCCCATGAAAGATGTGTACTATGACAATTTCGTACAGATCCGCCTTATCCTTGATGGCGCTATTCATCTGTTTGAGAATGAGGGCGAAACCATCTTTGCCGGACTGATCAAGGAGGACAAGGATGGCCTTTCCACCGCGATGGACAGCATAGGGGAAGCGCTGTACTGGGCGCGCACCAAGGCCAATGACGCCCTTTTGAATGGATTGAGCGACAGGCACGCGCCTTCAGGAGAATAACCTTCCACCTTGTATTGTAGCATTTTTGATATTTCAAAGCAACATAACAAAACGAGCTGCTTATGATACAGCTCGTTTTGGCATACCCCTCTGGCGCGTGAAACGCGCCAGTTGCGGGATTCCAAAGGGGATAGCCCTTTGGCGGGGTGCAGGGGCAGCGCCCCTGCTCACTTAAACTTCTTAAGCAGGATGTGGATCTGCTTGGTCAGCTTCGCCTGGTTGCGGGGGCTGGCCTTTTTCATGCGGTTCAGGATGTGATCCATCATCTTTTCGCCTGCGGTGATCAGCTGGCCATAGGCGCTGGAACGGTCGATCTCCTGCTGCCTGGTCTCCTTTTTGGGCTGCTGCGCCTTGGCGGGAGCGGGCGGGGTCTTCTTGGGCAGGGTGTCCATGGCGGCGGCTTCCTTGCCGGGCTTCTTCAGACGCACCTGATTGCCGTCGCACAGCTTTTTGCACTCAGGGGTGATCTGCCAGCTTTCGCCGTTGTAGGGGGCGTTGGCGCTCATGCCCAGCTCATTCACCAGACGGTCGGCGAAGATGCCGGCCACCTCGTCGTCGCCGTGCACGACAAAAACGTGCTTGGGCTTGGGATCGAAGGAGGACGCCCACTTGCTGAGGCCCGTGGTGTCGGCATGGCCGCTCTTGCCGGCCAGCTGCTCGATCTTGGCGGCCACCTGGATGGTTTCGCCAAAGAGCTTCACCTTGGTCGCGCCGTCCACCAGGCTGCGGCCCAGCGTGCCCACCGCCTGATAGCCCACGAACAGCACTGTGCTTTCGGGCCGCCACAGGTTGTGCTTCAGGTGATGACGGATGCGGCCAGCCTCGCACATGCCGCTGGCGGAGATGATCACCTTGGGCGTTTCGTCCACATTGATCTGCTTGCTCTCGTCCGCGCTCTTGGCGATGCGCAGGCCGTCGAATGTGATGGGGTTCACGCCGGACTTGATGAGCTTCATGGTCTCCTCATCGGCGCATTCGAGGGTGTTCTCGTTGAGCACATTGGTGGCTTCGATGCCCAGCGGGCTGTCCACATACACGGGGAAGCCGTCATGGCCCTGTATCCGTCCCTGCTGCTTGATCTCCCGGATCAGGAACAGCAGCTCCTGTGTCCGGCCCACGGAAAAGGCCGGGATCACCAGATTGCCGCCCCGGTCCAGGG
>JAFUPO010000155.1 GCA_017481185.1 Clostridia bacterium
GGCCCGGGTGCTGGGGCTCCCCTACCCCGGCGGCCCCCTGATCGACGCTCTGGCTGACGAGGGCGACCCTCATTTTATGGCCCTGCCCCATCCCCACCCGGAGGGGCGCTACGATTACAGCTTTTCCGGCCTTAAAACGGCCCTTTTGAACGCTGCCCACAAAATGAACCAAAAGGGAGAGCCCCTCCCCAAGGCGGACATGGCTGCCTCCTTCCGCTATGCGGTATGCGATTCCCTTACCGAAAAGGCCGTTTTGGCCGCTAAGGAAACCGGGGCTAAGGCCCTGGCGATGGCCGGAGGCGTTTCCGCCAACAAGCTCCTTCGGCAGATGGCCCTGGAGCGCTGCCAAAAGGCGGGCCTCCCCCTGTACGTGCCCCAGGTGAAGCTCTGCACCGACAATGCCGCCATGATCGGCTCCGCCGCCTACTACCAAATGAAAAAGGGCCGCTGCGCTGGATTGGATCTGAACGCCGTGCCGGCTTTAAGGCTGGTGTAAGGTTTGCGGGGAAGGGTATTTCTTTTGCAAAAGAAATACCCTTCCCCGGACCCCATCCCAAAGAAAACCAGTTTTCAACGAGCATAAAGGCTCCCTTGTGTAAAGGGAGCTGTCAGCCGCCAGGCTGACTGAGGGATTGTTTCGTCCCCGGAACAGCGGGCGGATACAGGATCCGCCCTACACCGAGCTGATCCCGGCCCCGGTACCCGATGAAGCAATCGCATCGTAGGGGGGCATTCTATATGCCCCCGTTAAAAAAGCTCTTCGTTCTTAACTCAAAACTTTTTTGTGGGAGGTTTTCATATGTTGTACGAAAACAAAATCTGGGTGGGCACGGGCAATGCGCCTGCGTTCCTCTTGCCCCAGATGGCTAACCGGCACGGCCTCATCGCCGGCGCCACGGGCACGGGCAAAACCGTGAGCCTCAAGGTGCTGGCCGAGGGCTTTTCCCAAATGGGCGTGCCGGTGTTCCTTGCCGATGTGAAGGGGGATCTGGCGGGCATGGTGGCCCCTGGCCAGCACTCCGAAAGCCTGGCCAACCGCCTGGCCCAGGTGGGCGTTCCCTCCTTTCAGTACCAGGGCTTTCCCACGGTTTTCTGGGATGTGTATGGTGAAAAGGGCCATCCCGTTCGGGCCACTGTTTCTGAAATGGGCCCCTTGCTGCTGGCCCGTATGCTGGGCCTCAACGAGACCCAGACCGGCGTTTTGAACATCCTCTTTAGGGTGGCAGACGACGAGGGTATGCTGCTTCTTGACATTAAGGATCTCAAGGCCATGCTGGCCTACCTGGGCGAAAACAGCCGGGATTATACCCTCAATTATGGCAACGTATCCGCCGCCACCATTGGCGCTATCCAGCGGGCGGTGATCGCTCTGGAGGATCAGGGGGGCGATAAGTTCTTTGGCGAGCCCGCCCTGAACATTGCCGACTGGATGCAGATCGACGAAAAGGGTCAGGGCGTGGTAAACATCCTTGCCGCTGACAAATTGATGCTCAACCCCACCATGTACTCCACCTTCCTTTTGTGGATGCTCTCTGAGCTTTACGAGCTTTTGCCCGAGCAGGGGGATCTGGATAAGCCCCGCATGGTGTTCTTCTTTGACGAAGCCCACCTGCTCTTTAACGACTGCCCCAAGGCTCTTATGGATAAGATCGAGCAGGTGGTGCGCCTCATCCGCTCCAAGGGCGTGGGCGTGTACTTCATCACCCAGAACCCGGCCGATGTGCCCATGAATATCCTCACCCAATTGGGCAACCGCATCCAGCACTGCTTGAGGGCCTATACCCCCCTGGATCAGCGGGGCGTGAAGGCTGCCGCGGATACCTTCCGCACCAATCCTGCCTTTGACACCGCCCAGGCCATCACCCTCCTTAAGACCGGCGAAGCCCTGGTCAGCTTCCTGGATGAAAGCGGCGCGCCCTCCGTGGTGGAAAAGGCCACCATTCTGCCGCCCCAGTCCTTTATGGGCGCCATTGATGATCAGACCCGCCAAGAATACATTCAGGCCAGCCCCTTCAACGGCGTCTATGATGAAATTGTGGATCGCCAGAGCGCTTACGAGGTGCTCTCCGCTTCCATGACCCAGGGCAGGGTGCCTGCCCCTGCCTTCCAGGCTGCGGCCCAGCCGGTGCAGATTTCCACCGCTCCTGCTCAGCCCGTGGCCTCCCAGGGCTTTATGGTGTTCGACCCGGCCACCGGCCAGTATGTAAACCGCCAGCTGGCTACCATGCCCGCGGCTCAGGCCCCGGCCGCGGCCCAGCCCCTGGTGCAGCCCCAAAGCCAGATGCCCGTTTTGGTCTACAACCCTGTCACCGGCCAATACACCCAGCAGATGATGCCCATGCAGTATGACCCGGCCACCGGCAGCTATACCCCCGCCATGCAGCCCCAGCAGTCCCCCGTGCTCACCAAGGAGCAGAAGGCTGCCCAGAAGGAAGCTCAAAAAGCTCAAAAGGAGCAGGAGGCTGCCGCCCGCCGCAAGCGCAACGACGAAC
>JAFUPO010000156.1 GCA_017481185.1 Clostridia bacterium
ACCAATAGGTGCCGCCCGGCAGAGCCCTGCTCAATGGTCACCTTGGCCCGCAATTGCAGGCGGCCGCGGCCCGTTTCATAGGCCTTGAGAATCTCCTCGTTCTCCAGCAGCACGCCGCCGGTGGGAAAGTCCGGCCCTGGCACATACTGCATCAGCTCCTGGGTGGTAATGCCGGGCTTGTCAATGAGCGCTGAAATAGCCTGGGCACATTCCTTCAAAGTATGAGGGGGAATGTTGGTGGCCAGCCCCACCGCGATGCCGCTGGCGCCGTTGACCAGAAGGTTTGGGTAGCGGGCGGGGAGCATATCTGGCTCCTTTAGGGTATCGTCAAAGTTCAAGCGGAAGGGCACGGTGTCATTCTCGATGTCCTTGAGCATCATTAGGGCCAGGGGCGTCATCCGGGCTTCGGTGTAACGCATGGCGGCGGCGGAGTCGCCGTCGATGGAGCCGAAGTTACCGTGGCCATCCACCAGCGTTCCTCTCAAAGAGAAGGGCTGGGCCATACGCACCAGGGCATCGTACACAGAGGAGTCGCCATGGGGGTGATATTTACCCAAACAGTCGCCCACGATACGGGCGCATTTGCGGTGAGGCTTATCGGGCGTCACGCCCAGTTCCATCATCGTGTAAAGGATGCGCCGCTGCACGGGCTTTAAGCCGTCCTCCACCCGGGGCAGGGCACGCTCCAGAATCACGTGCTCCGCATAGGGGATCATGGACTGATGCATCACATCTTCCATGGGCGTTTGGATGAGTTCTGCTGCAATAGGGAAGGAGGGTTCGTCGTTTCTGCGTGCCATCGGTTACATCCTCCCTTCCATATTCTCGGCGGGAAGCTCAAAATTGTCATCCCGTCTAAAGTTAGCATACAGGCTGATATATTCTTTGCGGGGCTCCACCTTGTCACCCATCAGGATGCGGATCAGCCGATCCGCCTCGGTGGCGTCCTCAATGGTTACCTGCACCAGCTTGCGGTTGGCAGGATCCATGGTGGTGGCCCACAATTGCTCAGGGTTCATTTCACCCAGACCTTTATAGCGTTGCAGGGTATAGCCCTTGCCCACGGTTTTGAGGGTTTTTTTAAGCTCTTTGTCATCGTAGGCATAAATGACCTTGCTGCCCTTCTGAACCTTGTAAAGGGGCGGCATCCCCATGTATACATGGCCTTCGGTTACCAGCTGCCTCATGTGGCGGTAGAAAAAGGTGAGCAGGATGGCGCGAATATGGGCGCCGTCCTGGTCAGCATCCGACAAGATGATCACCTTGTGGTATTTCAGGTTTTGAATGTTGAAATCTTCCCCGATGCTGGTGCCAAGGGCTGTGATGATGGAGCGAAATTCTTCATTGGCAAGCACCTGCTCCAACTGCTTTTTCTCAACGTTCAAAGGCTTGCCCCGCAGGGGGAGGATGGCCTGATACTTGCGATCCCGGCCCTGCTTGGCGCTGCCGCCAGCAGAATCGCCCTCAACAATGAACAACTCGTTATCCACCGCCCGGCGGCCGGTGCAGCTGGAAAGCTTGCCCACCAGGGGCGCAGCCTCCAGTTGGCTCTTTTGCCGGGCCACGTCACGGGCCTTGCGGGAAGCCTCTCGCACCTTGGCAGCCTTCACGGCCTTTTCAACGATCTTCTGGGCCAGCTCCTGGTTTTTCAGATCATCCAGAAATTCGCTGAGGCGCAGCCCAACAATGGCTTCCACCGCCGGGCGCACCTCCGTATTGCCCAGGCGGCCCTTGGTTTGGCCCTCAAACTGGGGATTTTTGACCATGGTGGTAACCACCGCAGTCATGCCCTCTCGGTAGTCCTCGCCAGCCAGGTTGTTGTCCTTTTCCTTGAGCGCCCCGATCTTGCGGGCATAATCGTTAAAGGCCTTGGTAAAGGCAGCTCTGAAGCCCGCCTCATGGGTGCCGCCTTCGGCCGTTGGGATATTATTGACATAGGAAAAAACGGATTCAGTATAGTCGCCGGTATACTGAATGGCGATGCGGCAGATGGTGGAGTCCTTTGCCCCCTCCAGATAAATGGGCTGCTCATGCAGGGGAGACTTGTCTTCGTTCAGATACTTTACATAGTCCACAATGCCGCCTTCATAATAAAAGGACTGCTCCCGCTTGTCGGCATCCTTCACCCGTTCATCGGTGAACAGAATCTTGACGCCCTTGTTGAGGTACGCCAGTTCACGTAGCCGCTTAGAAACCTTATCGCCATTAAAGGTGGTCTCTTCAAAAATGGTATCGTCAGGCAGAAAGCGCACCAGGGTGCCCTTTTTGCGGGTGTTGCCCAGCCGCTCCAGCCCTGAAAGAGGCTTGCCGCCGTGAACCTTGCCGGTTTTTTCATCCGCAACGGAGGCAAAGCGCATCTGATAATGGCTCCAATCGCGGTACACATCCACCGTGACCCATTTGGATAGGGCGTTCACCACGGAAGCGCCCACGCCGTGGAGGCCGCCGGAGTAGGCGTAGTTCTCATTATCAAACTTGCCGCCTGCATGAAGCTTGGTGTAGATCAGCTCCACGCCGGAGATGTGCAGGGTGGGGTGCTCGTCAACCGGCAGACCTCGCCCATTGTCCATCACGCTGGCGGAGCCATCCTTGTGCAGGGTTACCTGCACCTCTGTGGCAAAGCCGCCCATAACCTCGTCGATGGCGTTGTCTACGATCTCCCAAAGCAGATGATGAAGGCCCCGTGAACCTGTGGAACCGATGTACATACCGGGGCGCATACGCACCGCGTCCAGTCCCTCCAGGACCTGTAGGTTCTCCGAATTGTAGGTCGCTGCCATAATGCTCATCCTTTACGGAGGCAAAGCGCATCTGATAATGGCTCCAGTCGCGGAATACGTCAACGGTGACCCACTTTGAAAGGGCATTGACAACAGCGGCGCCCACGCCGTGGAGACCGCCGGAATAAGCG